>NZ_DKSP01000245.1:48595-49024 GCF_002472745.1 Sphingobacterium sp. UBA7253
CTTTGTTTTGTGTGGCACAAAAGTAAATTAAAAATATGTTTTTTTCAAAAATATTCTCTACATAACACCTAACAAGCTGACTTATTGTAAAATAATTTACAAAACATATAAAACACATATCGATTTCGATCCATAATAATTTTAAAAACCAGCATGACTGCCCTGAATAGCGAAGTTAACACTTGGCTAGCTAAAATAGCGGGATTGGCTGGCCCTGACTGAGTTTCCTCCGGATCAATCTAAATAACACCCTAAAGGCCGTAGGTTCGCCTTCCTACCCTGAAACAAAAAAAAGCCCTAACTTTCGTTAGAGCTTTTCTAGTCGGGGTGGCAGGATTCGAACCTACGACCTCCACATCCCAAATGTGGCGCGATACCGGGCTACGCTACACCCCGAAAAGGTATCACCTTTGTTTTGTGTGGCACAAA
>NZ_DKSP01000166.1:0-267 GCF_002472745.1 Sphingobacterium sp. UBA7253
GGAGCTTCTATCAACTCAGTAAGTTCAAGAAGAATGGTTTCTTTATTTTCCTTCTTTCGATACCTTGTGATCAGCCCTAAAGCTGTATTAACTATATTATTTTGTGGAAAACCTATTTTTACTAGATCTTTTCCCGCTAATTTACTTCCCATTTTTATAAAAAATATAAATAATTAGCCATCAATTTCCTCTTGGAAATCGGCAGCATTGTTGAAAAAATTTCGGGAATATTCTTTTGGGGATTACGATTCTATTAAGCATTTTTTT
>NZ_DKSP01000166.1:429-6673 GCF_002472745.1 Sphingobacterium sp. UBA7253
GTTCTATTAAGCATTTTTTCTTAATGCACAGTCAATTACTCCTATAGAGTCGAACGCACCTGTTTTTCAAAAACGCTGCAGCCCTGAAGAGCTTTGACTATCTAAATAGAAACGAAAATCCGGAAAATTAAAAAGCCCGAATGAACTTCGGCTTTTTCATCTGTATAAATTAGTTTTTCAAAAGAAGTAAAGCGACCTGTTATTCACTCCAGCGGATTGAAGAGACACGATGCACTCCTATTTCGAAAAATATCTTAAATAAAACGAAAAGCACGAAGATTGCTTTCGACAAATCCATTTGCCTTAAAAGCTTGCTGTGTTATTATTCTAGCGACCAACATATCTTTTCGTGTTTAAATTATTAAAATATTATTATCAAGTGCAAATATAAGTAAGTTCAGTTTAAAATAGCAAAATTAGCAAAAATTTAATCCGAGTTAAATGGAAGCGGATCCTTTAACACAAATTTAAAGTCGAGTGTCTTCTCGCCTCTGGTCACTCGAAAATGCATTTCCTTTCCCTCTTCTGATTTAAAAAGATTGTGAATTGACTCCAGGGAAAATGACGATGCAGCTCTACCATTGATCCGTACAACCTTATCTCCGGGTATTAGTCCTGCGATTGCCGCAGGCGAACCATCACGAACAGTCGCAATTTTGTACATATTTCGAAGTACAAAGCGATACTGTACGCTGTTACCCATTCTTACCTCTGTACCGCCATCTTTTTGCAGAACGACAGGTATTTCTTCTTTTTCGTATTTAATACCATCATGTATAATCTCCAAACCACTCATATTCAAATAATAAAAGCGATCAAAATCTTTATTCTTATGAAGATATATCGACTTGTTGGGATAATCGAATACGACCTTAAATCGGCGTAACAACTCGTTTCCAATGGAACCTATTCTTTCGCTCACAAATGTTGCATGCTGTAACGAACTCAATTCAGGATAGGCTACCAGGGGATAGTTCATTGTAAACGGCCCAAGTTCGAGCGATCGGATTCGATTTCTTTTTCCATAAATCTCACCGTTAAACCCCTGCCCAATGTAGTCATCAATAAATGGAGGCTTAATATCAAAATTATTTAACTTTGAAGGAATTAGCATTAAGGCATCGCTATTTCCCATATCAATCAATACGCGACCATCAATAGAAACACTCCCCTGTTTAAAAGCAACCGCAGTATAGGGACGACTATTTAAAATATCCAGCGGCAAACGCTGCATCTTGTCAAGTCCCTTGGGCCGGTTAGCCTTGGCATATAAGGTAATACGATGTTTTTGAAAATCCATTTCTATCATTTGGTTTTCAAAAAAGCGACTTCCCATAATTCCATTAACTTCTACTCCTATCCGGGTAGAGATATCAATATGCGCATTTTGAAGAATATAGATCGGTTGGTCTAAATCTTCATATACCCCAGCAATATTCACCTGATTATGTATGGATAAATAGCCATCCAACCCCTCTTCCCTGCCCAATCCCTGAAATTTATTAACAAAAACAGCGCTATCAATTGACTTTAATGTTTCGCCAAATATCATGGTTTCTTTAACCCCCGTATCCAACAGGAAGTTCATCATATATCCATTTACCTGTACAGGTATAATCACCAGGTTATGTACGAAAAGAAAAGGAATTTTAACATTCTTTTTCCCGTTTAAGACAAACCCTACTTGCCCATGAGTAATGAAAAAACACAGCAGTGCCAGCGATAAAAAAACTGTTTTCATCCAAGTTTATATTTGGTATTTCCAATTTAAACAAGAATATTCAGATTAAAGAACGTTTATAAATAAAAGCCCATCTTATTACCAATTCTACGGTAGTCAATTTATCTTTCTTATGTACAAGTCTGGGTCAAGATTACACCTTCGTTACCGTTTCTGTGCTATTTTATTGCTGTTTTATTGCTGTTTTATCGTTAAAATACCAAAGAATAAACAAAGAAATACCAAAGAAACACCAAAGAAACGGCAAACGAATACCGAGGAAGGTCTAATGAAAGTAGCTACAATAAGCGAAGAAACACCAAAGAACAAGCAATAGCTGCAGCAACTTAGAATCAAGTAGTGACCAAATTAGATCTTAAGACAGTGCTTATTCAGTGCTTGCTCAGTGCTCGTTCAGTGATTGTTCAGTGATTATTCAGTACAAATTGAATAAGCACTGACTGATCACTGTCTAAAGATTGATTGAAAATTGTTATTAGATATAAGTTGATATTAGGATGTATCTGTTTTAGTACCTACCTTGATTAGCCATAATCCGGAACTTGAGGCGATCTTCAGGTCAGATGCAGCATAGACGAACAAAAAAAGCCTCTTTACAGTAAGTAAAGAGGCTTTTAGTACCCGGAGCCGGAGTCGAACCGGCACGGTTTCCCACTGGTGTTTGAGACCAGCGCGTCTACCAATTCCGCCATCCGGGCATATCCGTTTGGGATGATGCAAAAGTAGGTTTTTTATTGAAAAGGAGAAAACTTTTTGAACAAATTTTCAATGAAAACCAATATAGAACTGAAATTCAGTCGAATAATTTTTCATTAGTTACTCAAAAAACTTGCTTTAACCGTGATATTAGCTGTTTTTTTTCTTGAGGTTGTATTAAATGCACCGCCAGAAGAGTACTCTTCGTTGTCGTTTTGTCCTGTTATCTGAAAAATTCCGAGATCGGCCTTTACCAGATTACCTAATCCGGCATTCGATTCCTTTGCAATATTTTCTGCACGTTGATGTGCATTTTTTGAAGCCTGTGAAATAAGTTCTAATTTCAGATCCTCTAGCTTGGAGTAATAATAATTGGGGGTGCTGGAGCTAAGTTCTATCCCTTTGGAAATTAATGTCGATATTTCTCGTGACGCATTGTCCACTTTATTTAAGTCTTTGGATTCGACACTTACGGCCTGCGATAATGTATAACCGGAAAAAGTATTATAACCATTCCCCTTTCCATCTGTATGATATTCGAAATCTTTGGCAATATTAACGGCCTCGAAACGGATTTCGTCGGCTTTAACCCCTTGTTGCACTAAAAAATCCCGCACCAAATCACGATCTGTGGCCAGTTGTGCTGAAGCAGCACTCAATTCATAATTCTTTCGGCTAAAAGTAGCACTCCATTTGACTAGATCAGATTCGAAATCTTTTTTGGCATTACCATTAACAGTGATTGTCTGCGTCGATTTAAACTTATAACGATAAGCTGTACCCAATATCCAGGTGCCAAGCAAGAGCACAGCGCCCATTATAATCGAAATAATAACAGCGGATGATGATTTCATAACCAGTTTTTTATGTTTACGTAACAATGAATATACCAAAAAATCGATGTTTATTTATTTTTTATGAATAAATTGCGACAAAAAGGTTTAAAATATGAATAAGAAAAGTATCTGTATTCCATTTTGTTTTCTGGCAGCATTCGCTGCCCATGCACAAAAGAAACCATTGGATCATACGGTATATGATAGTTGGCAAAGCGTATCATCGCCCTATATCAGTAAATCGGGAAAATTTGTCCTGTTCCAGGTCGTTCCACAAGAAGGCGATAATAAGCTTTTTCTAAAAACCAAAGAAAACAAAGAACTCATTCAAATTCCCCGTGGATATAATGGAAAACTGACAGATACCGAAAACCATCTGCTAAGTTTGGTCAAAGCGCCATTTGCCGTAACCCGAGAAGCCAAAATCAAAAAGAAGAAAGCCGAAGAACTCCCAAAAGATTCATTGGCGATCTACAATTTAACAACTTCATCCCTTGTCAAATTTGCGCAGGTAAAATCCTACAAAATTGCCGATCAAAACAACAATTTCGTCTCTTTTCTTTTCGACAAGGAAATAAATGAGAAATCTGAAACAAAAGCGGTTAATGATGCCACATCAGCAAAGAAAAGCAGCGATAAAAAGAAAAAAACGGTTGCAACGCTTGCTTTATATGATTTAAATTCCGGTGATTCGGTACAATTTTCATCCGTAGATCAATACGAATGGAATAAAAACGGATCAAAAATTGTTTTTTCAAAAAAAACGGATTCGAAAGATAGCCTGTCAAAAGAATCTGGAGTCTACCTCTACGAAATAGCAACTAAAAAGCTTAAAAAAATATCAAATGGAAAAGGCAATTATAAAAATTTCAAATTTGATGAATCAGGCAATCAGCTCGCTTATCTAGGGGATCTCTCCAATGAAAAGGCATTGCTGAAAAATTATAATTTATATTACTATTCAAATGGTATAGATACAGCCCAATATCTTGCAACAAAAACCAGCAATGGTATACCTAAAAACTGGGCTGTTAGCGGGGATGGGGATATCCGTTTCAGCAAAAATGGAGAGAAGTTATTTTTCGGCATAGCACCAATACCGCGTGTTAAAGACACCACTTTGGTTGATTTTGAGCATGCTAAAGTAGACGTTTGGAACTGGCAAGACGATTATTTACAACCCATGCAGTTGGTAAATTTAAAGAAAGACCTTGCAAGAAACTTCTTAGCGGTCACTTACCCCAAATACAACCGTAACATTATCCCCCTGACGGATCAAACATTCAACTCCACCGCACTTACACCGGACGGAAATGAAGAGTATATCTTAGCGCGTACTGATTTTGGCAAGCGCATCGCAAGCCAATGGGAAGGTAGAACAAGAGATGACATCTATCTGGTTTCGACAAAAACAGGAAATAAAGAGTTAATCCTTTCAGACTTTTCGGGAAATGCAATCTTAAGTCCTGACGCAAAATACATCGTATATTTCGACCAAGATAAAGGAACCTGGAATTCCTATCAGGTTAGTTCAAAGAAAAAGACAGTTCTAAACGACGGTATACCTGCGTCCTTTGCGGACGAAGAAAATGATATGCCTACCTCAGCACAAGGATACGGCATGGCAGCATGGAGCCCAGACTTTAAAGGGATTTACGTCAATTCGAGATATGATATCTGGTATTTTAACTTGGACGGTTCCAGCAAATCCATCTTGACCAACGGCTATGGAGCTGCATCGCAGACAACTTTCCGCTACTTACCGCTAAAAAGAGAAGAGGACCGCGAACAAGCCACAACACTCGACTATAAAAAGGGTGGTTTTCTAACTTCCTTTGACAATAAAACCAAAGAATCTGGTTTCTACCAGTTCAAGGGGCAGCATAACGATCCTAAAAGTCTTTTGGTGGAGGCAAAAACGTTCAGGAATATCAGCTCTTCAGCGGATCAACAAACGATACTGTACAGTAAAGAGGATTATATGAATTCGCCTAATATCTACACCAATACCATAAAGTTCAAAGACGAATTACAACTATCCAATATTAATCAGCAACAGGCTAATTACAACTGGGGGACAGCGGAGTTAGTCCATTGGACAACGCCCGAAGGAAATCAGGCTGAGGGAATTCTTTATAAACCAGAAAATTTTGATCCTGCAAAAAAATATCCCATTATAGCTTACTTCTATGAAAAGCTTTCAGATGGATTATATACGTATCAACCCCCTGCTCCTACGCCATCGCGTTTGAACATCCCCTATTTTGTAAGTAACGAGTACCTGGTATTTGCGCCAAATATAAGCTACAAAACAGGTCATCCGGGTAAATCAGCTGAAGAATACATCAATTCTGGGATGAGATACCTCGCTCAGAATGCATGGGTTGATAGCACAAAGATGGGAATACAGGGCCAAAGTTGGGGCGGTTATCAAGTTGCTCACCTCATTACGCGGACCAATATGTACGCTGCAGCATGGACTGGTGCTCCTGTCGTCAACATGACATCTGCCTATGGCGGAATACGCTGGCAAAGTGGTATGTCCCGCCAGTTCCAATACGAACATACACAAAGCCGCATCGGAAAAACCCTGTGGGAAGCTCCAGAACTATATATCGAAAATTCACCTTTATTCCATTTGGATAAAGTTAAAACTCCTGTTGTCATTATGGCTAATGACAACGACGGGGCCGTGCCATGGTATCAAGGTATTGAAATGTTTACTGCGTTACGCCGATTAAACAAACCTGTATGGATGCTGAATTATAATGGTGATGAACATAACCTCATACTTCGACAAAACCGTAAGGATATACAAATTCGCGAACAGCAATTCTTCGATCATTTCCTAAAAGGTGCCCCCGCTCCTGCTTGGATGAAGAAAGGAGTACCTGCTACCGAAAAAGGAATAGACTGGGGATTCGAATTATAACACAAAACAATAAAAAAGGTGTGATTTATATAAATCACA
>NZ_DKSP01000166.1:6861-7465 GCF_002472745.1 Sphingobacterium sp. UBA7253
ATAAATCACACCTTTTTTATTAGCCAAAAACCATAATTTTTGAATTATTTCACAAAAAACATCAAAAAAAATTTCAGTTTTCAATAAAAACACAATATTTTTGAAAAACAAAATCAACAAACTGTAATTTAACTACAAAATACAAATGTCGAACCTAAGATTCAAAGCAGTAGAAGCAGCAGGCTCACGCCAAATTGCTTCATTTGAAAAAGTTGAAACTAAAAAAGCAACTGACATTTACGGAAAGAATGTTTTTTCCGTAAACAAAATGAAAGACTACCTTCCTAAAAATTCATACAAGGAGTTAGTTGCATCCATTGAAGAGGGACAGATTATTTCAAGAGATTTGGCTGAACACATTTCACAGGCCATGAAAACTTGGGCACTTAACCACGGCGTTTCTCACTACACACACTGGTTTCAACCTTTAACGGGTTCGACTGCTGAAAAACATGATGCTTTTTTTGAGCCAGACGAAAACGGTGAAGCCATTGAAAAATTTACTGCTGACGCATTAGTTCAACAAGAGCCCGATGCATCTTCTTTCCCAAATGGTGGTATCCGTAATACATTCGAAGCTAGAGGATATACAGCTTGGGATCCA
>NZ_DKSP01000166.1:7637-7776 GCF_002472745.1 Sphingobacterium sp. UBA7253
GGATATACAGCTTGGGATCCATCTTCTCCTGCATTCATTTACGAAACAGGTGCTGGTAAAACATTATGTATTCCAACAGTTTTTGTTTCCTATACGGGTGAATCATTAGACTATAAAGCTCCTTTATTGAAAGCCATCA
>NZ_DKSP01000195.1:0-754 GCF_002472745.1 Sphingobacterium sp. UBA7253
AAGAAAAAGAATATAACTAAAATCACCTGTTTTCAAGATGAGTTTTCCCAAGGCAAATAATAACATAAAAGATAATACAGCCGGGCCGACATCCCCTGCGAAGCACACTGCCTTTTTGCGGAAATTGAAGAATCCAAAAACAACAACTCCCAATAACGTATAGATAAGGAAGTCCTGCTCGATAAAATTGATCTTGGTATTTACATAGGCTAAAAGACTGCCCATCACCAACGTGCAGAAAGCAGTCATACCGTTTATACCATCCATAAAATTGTAGGCATTGATTACACCTATCGTAAAGACAAAAGCCAATACCAAATAATACCAAGGATAGTTAAAGACACCAAACTCGTACACCATAAGCAAAACCGATGCAAAATGTACAGCTAGCCGCCAATTTGGATGTACACCCCTGATATCGTCTAGGAAAGAGATATAGGTTAATAGGGTTAAGCCTAAAAAAAACCAAGGATATTGGTAACTGGAGGAGATAAAATATATAATCGTGGCGGCATAAAAAATAACACCGCCGCCGCGTATGGTGATCTTCGTGTGCGAAGAACGTTCGTTGGGCTTATCAATAATATTAAACTTATTAGCAATCCTCAGATACAATAGCTCTAACAAAAAAAGGATTATCAGCGTAAAAATATAAGTCATAAAATATAATTAGTGAGTCAAATAAAGCTGTGCAAATATAATAATTTTAATTTTTATTTAAAAACGGATTAACCATTATATTCGCTACAAAAAA
>NZ_DKSP01000195.1:881-18303 GCF_002472745.1 Sphingobacterium sp. UBA7253
AAAAAAAATATATTTTTTTTGTAGCGAATATAATGCCAATAATTACCAATATTAAAATGACTATATTAAAGACGCAAATAGTTTATGCTTAATCTTGATATATGATTAAAGAAACCAAATAAATGATAAAACATTGAGAGGATTATTCAAAGGTATATTTCAAGAAATTTAGTTTTGAAACATTCAAAATTTATCAGTTTATTATAACGTTAGATTTCAATATTGTTACAAATATAGTATGTATAGATTGAGAATTATCTTTTGTATAAATTCAAATATGAATTGACCAATTTTTCGCGAGTAAATTCTTTTACTCTTTCCAGTGCGTTCCGAGAAAATAAATGGTACAACTCCCCATTATTCATTATTAACTCGATAGCGTTCTTTAATTCTAAAACATTTTTTGGTTCCACCGTTAAGCCTGTACTATTGTGTAAGGATACAAATGGCACTCCAGATTTTAAATTTGTATTGATAACAGGTAGCCCTGTAGCCATCGCCTCCAGTTGTACGACTCCAAAGGCTTCGGCTTCGTTAACAGACGGTAATATAAACAGGTCGGAATTTCTATACATCTCTTCTACTTGGGAATCGTTTAAGTCATCATAAAAGTCAACCTTAGAAGTTATATTAAGCTCATTTACAAGTAACCTTAATTCATTACCATACTCTCCATTTCCAACTATACTTAGTGTCACATTTAAATCCTTTATCGCCTGTAAAAGTACATTGACTCCTTTGTATGCTCGTAGCCTTCCAACAAACAAAATTTGAAAAGGACGGCCTGCAGTTAATGATCGAGCATTTTGTTTACCGCTACGGAAGCGCTCATTATATGATAAAGGTATAACTGCAATCTTATCGTGATAGGGAGGTAAGATAGTGGAATTCTCTAAAAGCTGGGGCGAGGTAACCACAATAGAATCAGCCCGATCAAGTAACTTTCTTACCATCGGATTATAAATCTTTTCAAGAGATTTCCACCGTGATTGACCGATATTGGCGTGCCAAGTAATAATAAGTTTTTTTTCGTTTAACCGGGTTAATCTATTCACTAGATTGACTTCCATGTTAGGAAAAGGATAATGATGATGAATAATATCATGTTCATCAATTAACTTGGCCAGTTGGCTGTAATATACTGTTAATGGTTGACTCTTAAAATGTCCAAAAGTCCGCTCCTTTACATACTTAATATCATTGTGAAGAAACTTTCTAAAATATATGTTATTTGTATAAGAATTTGAATAAACTGTGAAATCTACATTCGCATCAACTTCGTGTATGCCCTCAACGATATCTTTGACAACCGATTCCATTCCTCCTGTAGAGGGATAAGCGTGTTTCACTGTATGTAATACTTTCATTATAATAATTCAATAATTTTTAACGCACTTTTTTCCCAACTATACTTTTCTAATATTAAATTGCGTTGTTCTTTTGATAAAGCAATTTTATCTAATCGATCAAGGCAATAAAAAATTTTCTCTTTAAGGTCATCAGTGCTATTGGGATCGAAAAATATAGCTGCTTCACAAAAAATCTCCCGAAATACTGGAATATCAGAAATCAATATGGGGCAGTTATAATATATCGCCTCTAGGGGCGGAATACCAAAGCCCTCGTAAAAGCTGGGATATACAAAAAGCGAAGCCTTTCGGTAAAGCTCCTTTAACTCAAGATCCGAAATATAGCCTGTAAATCGTACCCTCGACGGATCTATATCTAGCACATCAACATCGAAATTGAAATGCTTTTCCGATTTACCAACCAAAACGAGATCAAAATCCGTTTTCTTTGAAATCTCTGCATATGCTTCAAGTAAAAGCTTATGATTTTTTCGCGGGTCTAATGAAGATACGCCTAAAATAAACCTTCTTTCGCATTCAATTTTATCAACGCGATCCGCCCCAAAACTATTCCCGTTATAGACTACTGTAATAAAATCTGGATCCCTTTTTAAATATTTGACAATTTCGGATTTCGAAAATTCACTTACAGTCAAAAGCTGACGACAATATTTCGCAGCAATAGGTGTCAAAAACTTATAGTAGTAATAATAACCTTTAGAAAACCACTTTGGTTCGTGGAAAAAAGAAAGATCATGAATTGTTATTATCTTATTTCTATAAAATATAGGACCAAGTCCAGTAAAACTAAGCAATAGCGCATCTCTTTTTCGATACATAAACCAACATAAACCCACTTGTTCCCATATGTGAGAATCTCCCCAACCTATATAATTAAGTTTAAATTCGTAAGGATTATCTAAAATATCTTTATACTTTTTAGGTACCAAAAGCGTGAATTCCACACCTTGCATTTGGAGGCATTTGCAAATCTCCAACGCAAACCTACCGACACCAGTAATGGATTGTGTTAGGAATCTTCCGTTAATATAAATCATCACAAAAACCTGTATCTCTTAATTGATAAAAAAAATCTCTTGATATATTTTCTATAGAAAGTGTTTTCTTTGCCTTTTGAAGGTTTTCGACCTGCTCATTATATTCTTTTTCATAACCTCCAGACAGAAGTGCTTCAATTTTTGAAACCATATCCTCGAGGTTATCAAAGAGGTGACCTATATTACCAAGACGATCAAAATAATAAGAAAAATAATCATTTTTAATCGCCAAAATTGGCTTTTCAAACTTCACAGCATCAAAAAATGCGCCACTAGCACAAAGGGAATAAAATTCATTGTCATAGAAGAATAAACTGTAATGAAGCTCGGAAATTTTGTCTTCAAACTCTCTCTTAGATAGAATCATATTTGAACCGTTAGTTTTAACATAAGCATTAACAAAAGGCTCAAGATCGGGCAACATCGTACCAATCAAGTTGAGAGATATCTCATTCGACAACACTTGGTTTTTGAACGTATCTGCCAGCAAAAATAAATTATGAGTCCTTTTATTTATGCTTCCAATGCCTATAGTGCCCAAGTTCAAACTATTCAGTTTAGATGAATTAGGTGGATGTACTTCCCTATAATCGTAAGGATGATCTATACTTAATAATGAATTGGTAGGCAGAAAATCATATGCTTTAAGATTCTCCTTTATCACATTGCCAAAGACTAAATATTTTACGTTTTTAGCATGTATCTTAAAACTCTTTTTTAAGAACCATCCCAAGAATCTAAGTTTAGTACTTTTGTTACTTTTCAAAAACTCCATTTCTCCATGCAGTCCTATGATAATATGGATAGTTGGAAAAAACTTTTTTATAATAATAATCAATAGTTGTGAAATAGGAAATACTGAAGAGATATACACAAAGTGCGGATTATCTCGTTGGGCCTTTCTGAAAACTTGAAAGGCGTTATAGCTTTCGAGTATGACCTTTGCAAACCAGCTCTTCCAATTGCCTTCTATAACGCGGATCGGTTGATAACTTATCTTCTTCATATCTTCGTCATTCAACTGAATAGCGCTAAAATGTCTTCCTGAAGAGAAAACTTTAAGATAAACGCAATTTAAAGAAAGAACTTTTACCATTGAATAATTTAATGAGGAATGTGCTTCATTACCTTTACTCAATTCCACAAAATAAACCATATCTCTGCAAAACTTAAATTAAAACTAAAAAAACAATTTAAATGGCACAAATTCGTCCGCATATGGACCATTGAGTTGCTGCCGCATACGTAGAAAAAGATAGCATATCAACAAAATGAAAGACAAAATCCTTATGAGAGGACTTTCAATAACACGAAAGAAGTAAGCAATTAATATAATCTGAAATACATCAAATGCATAAGAAATTCTTACAAAAACAACTGATATCGAAATTGTACTAAAATATAGGATAGCGCCAAACCAATACAAATTGAGGTAGCCTCTGAACTGTGGATACCTCTCGACTATTTTATCATACAGAAAAAAAGACGTTAAGAGTATAAGAAACTTATTGGCAAATCCGCGAATAATAACCGCCAAGATTCCAATGTCACTATTTGTATCATCATTAAATTCATCACTCAGATAAGTGTCTATTTTAGCCTGTATAATCCCTCCAACACCCCCACTCAAGAGTTCTAAGACCTTTGTAAGTACCATAGAAAAGCCTACAGACGCCATCAAAACAAGAATCATTGTCTTTCTTGAAAAATTTAATTGATAAATCCACCAGGCGAAAACAAAAATCCAACTGGTGCGATGAAATCCAGCAGCCAATATTACTAATAAAATAAAAGGAATAAACTTCTTTTTTTCAATAAAAACAACCGCATACATGAGAATGGCTATAGCGATCCATTGCCGAACGAAAAGCACATTTGCAAATTGAACAGCCCATAAGAATAGCAAAGAAATAATTGGATAAGGGCTCAAACGTTTGATCGCGAAGCTTTGAAATAGGAATAAAATTAAACCTGCGACGCAGAGAAAGGCTGTGTAATTATCCGTAAAATGGGCGACAACTCTGGTAAGTAAACTATAACACCATTCAAACACGTCATCCTCAAAGGGAATACTTCCTACAGACTGAAAATATTCATAATAGTTTTTCCAATCTGTACCGATTTCCCATCTGATAAAGGACAAAGTATATAGGCCAAAACAAAGCAGAAAATATGCAAAAAGTGTTATTCGTCGGTCTAGGTTTGTACTCTCAATTAACGCAAATAAGCTAATAATAGTAAATATAACAATATAAATACCCATCCTTAAAAGTCCTCGAAACGCATGATAGTTAACAAAAAATAATCCATAATATTTTATCATTAATTAGACAGACCATTATTTTCTGAGAAGCACGTTATAACCTTTTTCCATAATATAGCTTACATCCTCGCTAACACGATATTTGTAAATGATATAAAAATATAAAATTGTTGACGTAGTAACCTTGACAGCAGAAGAAATTACCATATTATTGATAAATTTGTCAATGATCATGCATCCAAATATTATTCCTGGAACAAGTAAGATCAATATAATTATTCTATTTGAAAAGGGGTGAACTCCTATTTTGTACTTGGCAACAAAAAGTTGAAACATGACGGAAAGACAGATACATATGCTGATGGAGGACGAAGCTCCGATAATTCCAAAATTAGATGTTAAGAAATAGCCGAGAAAAATACTTACAACTGACATAACAATAGAGCTGTATAGTGTAAGCATGTACCATTTTGAAATGGTAATTAATTGTCCTAAGGAGCCAATGGAAATATCGACAAGCTTGCCTAAACTCAGAATAAGGAAAATATATTTTCCAGCTTTATATAATTCTCCATTAGGTATGATGGCATATATTGCGTCCAAATTACTCCAAATAATAACAAATATGTAAGCGGCCAATACCAGGCCATACATTGAATTGTTAGTAATAAGCCCCTTCAACTCCTCAATACGTCCATCTACGTAGCTTTTAGCAATTTTGGGGAATGAAATATTTAACACCGCTGAATAAGGTACCAATAAAAGGGTGACGAAATAGGTCGCTGTCGTGTAATAAGCCAAATTCGATAAATCAGTAAACTTTCCAACAAAAAACACGTCAACTTTTGACAGCAGAAAAAAGCTAAGGTTGCTCATGGAAAGGAAAAGCAAAAATTGAATAAAGTCGCGAAACAATCCATTCTTTCTCAAAAACTCCAAACTTGGCTTCAAGTCAATGACAAATTCCTTCAACTTGAGTACGTATAGATAAACAAAAATAACGCTTATTAAATAACCTGTTGTCACCAAGATCATGACAAAAGTGAAGTTCCGAGTGTAAAAATACAGAACTACAGAAGCGATATTAAAGATTTTAAGTATAATATTTTTGAAGAAATTGATAACAGTTATATTTCCCAACATAGCAGAATATCCTTCAAAAATGAAAAAATATACATTACATAAGATTAAGGGCACCAAAAAGAAAATATAATTGCTAATCATCTGGCTATCCTTATCGGAACCTATTAAGTTTACAAACTTCGATTTAAAAAAGTATAAAAAAGTTGCAAATAGGGCAATAACTATTAAAGGGCAAACAAACACAAAGAAATCAAACCCTCTATTATCCGCTCCCTCCTGATTGACGCGGTGATAATATTTATTAATGATCGACGGCATTCCAAAATGAAAATAAACGGCAGCAATAGCTGAATATTCTAGCAATAAGCGGTACAATCCATTAATTTCCGTTGGAAAATATTTGGGCGTGAGATATAAAGTAAACAGTGCTCCTAATACTATTCCTATATAATTGACACCTGATGTCTTTAAACTTTCTTTTATTATTGAACTCAAAGCGATTTCTTGTTAATCATTATATATTATCTTGTTCGTATCGTTTATCTATCAAATGAATTTGAGATTCGTATCTACTAAATGGGCGCAATAACTTGATAAAAAGAGAATATCTTTCAAAACCGATCAATCGATACATAAGCTTTGTCAAACGGTTAAATAATTTCAATTTGGTTTTTACTCCTCGCAAATTTGACTTATCAACTTTATCTAAATTTACTTTAGTGTTTCCAACCATACCTGCCTTTTTCAATCTTACAAAAAAGGACTGATCAGTACATTCAAATGGATTTACGATTTTCTCGCCCTTATTCATTAAGGAACGATAGATTCTGCGATGGAAGCTAGTTATTTTGGTTCCACTCTTATAACTATTATAGGTATAATCCAAATGGATAAAACGGTCAAAGACTTCTCGATTTTTTTGTATACAGTTTGCATAGTTATCAGTCAACAATTTTATATCCTCATAATCGTGCAAGGAAGAAACATTATTTTGAATCACCCGCCCCTCTTTCAACTCCGCATAATTATAACCAGAATAATGGACAAATACGACGGGATATATCT
Organism: Sphingobacterium sp. UBA7253; assembly: GCF_002472745.1. Lineage (NCBI taxonomy): Bacteria > Pseudomonadati > Bacteroidota > Sphingobacteriia > Sphingobacteriales > Sphingobacteriaceae > Sphingobacterium > Sphingobacterium sp. UBA7253. The sequence continues at coordinate 7,700 of NZ_DKSP01000195.1, forward strand.
TGTTACCCGTACTATCATCTCGCCACTGCACCATTAACTTTCCATCGACTGAGATAATCTTACGCTCAAAAAAATTCCATGGAGCAATATTCAGACCTAGATGGCGACTTACGCATAATTCTTCCGAAGTAAAAAACGCTGGTAAATAATCCATCCATTTTTGATCGGTAAATGTGTTCAAATAAGGATCAATAAAGCAATTATTTAAAAGCTTACTATGCCACCATTTACACATTTTAGTTGACACCAAATCATTTCGAAGCCCGCAAAAGCCCAGATTGAAAATACCATTACCTAAAAAATCAGTATCTGGAAGCTCCCCGGTATAATGCTCGGATATCAAACTCATATGTGGAGTCAAAACAATAGATTGCACATTAAGGGCATCGTATATTGGTTTAAGCTCACTGAAAACATATATATCTGGATCCAAGTATATAATCTTGTTATACCCGGAGTTCTCCAATAAGTAAAGAAATACGGCTGGCTTTATAGAGGTACAAAACTCAGTCAAATTATACTTAAAACTCAAATCATCCCATGTATCTGACGTCAAATTAAGCACGCTTCGTGCAATAATTACATTAGTCGGTAATGAAGCTAAAATATCAGCATCAAGTATCTCATCTGCAACGAAAACCAAGAAATCGGTATCAACATTACTTGCTAAAACTGATTGCTCAAGGATTTGGGCCAGCCCTATATAATTTTTCGCGCAAATGGTAAAAACAACATTTTCTTTCATCTTAGCTTCCTAAAAGTTAAACCTTTGAGTAAATCTCTCCTCAACTAATTCACGTATATTTGGGGACCATAAAAATTTCTTCTTCGATAATTCGATCGCGTCAAGATAAGAACTTCTAAAATCAATTTTATTCTGGAAAACTTCACCTTGGAGAAATTCCTTAAGTGTCTCCACATCACCAATTTCTATCAGTTTTCCAACGTTTCCGTCATCCGTTATATCAAATGCGCCACTAACTTTAGTACTAATAATATAACATCCAAAACGCAATGCTTCGGGATACACATTTGGAAAGCCCTCTTTGATAGAAGTCATTAAAAACACTTTACTTCTGCTAAAATATTCCCATAGCTCCTCTTTAGAGTAAATTGGACCAATAAAGCTTACTCGGTCCTTTAAATCAGGATTGTTATCGTAAAAATTAGCAATCTCTTTTTTAAATTTATCTGCAATATTTCCAATTATAATTACGCGCCAATCATTCATTCTGATTCTATCCAATGCTTGAAGCAACATTGTGTGATTTTTAGTATCGGCACCGATTCGGCCAACTATAAGCATAATATTCTCTTTATCGATACTGTCTTTAACTGCCACGCCCAAATCTACTCTATTCTCTTCATCAAAACAATTAGCTAACTGATATACCCTAGATGACAAAACGGATCCCAACCTACCTTCTCGTATTACTTTTAAGCTCTCCGAAGTCTCACAAAGCAATAAGTCAATTGATTTCATTAGCGTATTCTTAATTATTATTTTTATACCGGAAATCAAATTATTAGAATTTAAAGGTTTTAATTCCTTTGCATCCATATCTCCTTTTACAATACAATAACCTCTTCGATTTAAAAGCTTATATAAACAAGAAAGAAGAATACTTCTAGGCCCTAACCATACTAAAAATAGTATATCAATTTTATGAGCATTTTTCAGAATATAGTAAATTGATTGTCGCTCCTTCCATAAAGAAAAATTGAACTCACTCTCTGATTTAATTGGGATTAAATTTGCTCCTCGATGTAGTAATGGATAATGTTCATTATTTTTATTTTTTGGATAGACAAAATTAAAATCAGCATTGAGTTGCTTCGCTAAAAACAAAGGCACCAAAAAAAAATCCTTATTTAGGATACTTTCATCCAAATAGAACAAAGATGTTATATTTAGTTTTTTTTTCTTCATAACAGCTTTTTAATTATTCTTGCTGGAACACCTCCAACGACAGTGTATGGATCTACATCTTTTGTAACTACTGCGTTGGTCCCAATTATAGCTCCTCTTCCAATGACAACACCTGGTAATATTGCAGCTCCTTCTCCAATCCAAACATCGTCTTCGATAATAACCTTTCCTTTGCTAAATAATGGGCGACAAACAGGAGGTAATGATAAATGTGCGAGGCTGGTATCTCCATGTGAGTGATCGGCGATATAAACCTTACTGGCAATCAATACATTGTTACCAATTTCCACAGATTCAACAGCTGCAATATGACAGTCATGGTTGATACCTACATAATCTCCTATCTTAATACAAGGTTCAAAATTCTGACCACGATATTCGTTAAAGGTCTCAATTCGAAGTCGCTTTCCTATATAAACCTGATTCCCAATCTCAATATTCTCTCCACCGTTAACATATAGAGGATATTCTACTATTGATTCTACACCAAAGCGCTTGAATTCTTTGGAAGCATAACCCGAATATACAATTTGAATACATTTATCAACTAGCGTGATAAAACCACTAAAACAAATATGAAACAATTGACCAATAAAAAATATGAACCGTTTCATCTTAAGAATTAACTTTGAATATCCGCCTAACTTGTTCCTCGAAGATTTCCTTTTCACTTAAAATCTGTGTACGATAAAAATCATATTTTGGAATAATTTTCTCATAGTTAGCCAACACATCGTCTATTCTCGCTATGATAGAGTCCACACCAGCAGCTTTTTCATCAAACTTAAATACATTCGCTAAAGGCACATCCTCAAAAAAACGTGCAGATCCGCGCATGCCCGTGATAACACAGCAGCCATTAAGGGCTACTTCTCGAGGCAACCTATCCTTACCAGGATGGTATCCAAAATCTATGTAGAGCTTACTTCTATTGAAGACATTGACTAGCTGTTCTCTACTCATATTTTCTAATGGAAGAAAATCGATATGCTTAGCTCTTTCTATCAATTTTTTTGTAAATTCAAACCCCTTTTTAGGATTATACAAAACCACGTTATCGCGATCTAAAGTAGAAAATCCCGTATAGAATTCTGTATTTATATAATCACTTAAAGGAGTCGTCAATTTGAAACCGTGATTGATCAAAAAATTTTGAGCGTATTCAGATTGGTAAGCATTTACAGCATCTAAATTTTTGAGCCATTTAATTGAAAAGGTATTCTTGAATAAATTTTTACCTTTAAATAACAGTTGATATAATCTATACATAGCTATTCTCAGGCCAAAACTCAAATTATAGCGACATAAATCAAGTATATTGATAAAATCAGTTCCAAAAATGAAAAAATTATCAACACTCAACCACCATAGAAAAATCTGCGCCTTTTTAATAGTTTTAATTTTATCAAAAACAGCTTCATAAAATACAACAATATTTTTTTCGCTATCCTCTACCGAGTCTGAAACACGAATGTTATACTTATTGTAGGCTGAAGGCACCTCATTTCCTTTATCACCATAATATACAATAAATGCCTGGCGACCTAGTCTGTTTAGTAAATCCACCAATTGATGAAGAAGTTCCGCTCCACCTGTAACCACTTGCGCAGGACAATACACAAAAACCTTCGTATTTTTTGAAATATCTAACATTATCTAGTTGCTTTTAATGCTGCGGCAAGAACCTGATGCATATCATAATATCTATATTCTGCTAACCTACCACCAAAAATAACTTTCGTTTCTTCTTTCGCAAGATCACGATATTTTTTAAATAGTTCCATATTTCGCTCATCATTAACAGGATAATAGGCCTCCTTTCCTTTTTCATATTTTGCGGGATACTCTTTAGTTATCACTGTCTTTGGCTGGGTTCCAAATTCAAAATGCTTATGTTCAATGATTCTTGTGTATGGAACATCGAAAGCCGTATAATTTATGACAGCATTTCCTTGAAAATTCTCTTCATTAAGCACTTCGTGTTCAAAACGGAGACTTCTATACTCAAGTTCGCCAAACTTAAAGTCATAGAACTCATCAATCTTGCCAGTGAATACTATTTTGTCGGCCACTTTCATCAATTCTTCTCTATTTTTAAAGAAATCTATTCCCAATTGAACTTCTATACCTTCCAATAGTCCATCTATTAATTTATTATATCCACCAACCGGGATACCTTGATATTTATCATTAAAATAATTATTATCATAAGTAAATCTAACCGGCAATCTTTTGATAATAAATGTTGGTAATTCTGTCGCTTTTCTACCCCATTGCTTCTCTGTGTAGCCTTTGATCAGTTTCTCATATATATCTTTACCAACTAACGACAAAGCTTGTTCTTCAAGATTAGAAGGAGAGCTAATGTTTAATTTATCAACCTGCTCAAAAATCTTGCTCTGAGCCTCTTTTGGTGTTTTGACCCCCCAAAGCTGATAAAATGTATTCATATTGAAAGGTAGATTAAACAATTTACCCTCATAATTAGCCATTGGGCTATTAGTATATCGATTAAACTCTACAAACGAGTTGACATAATCCCAGATCTCTTTATCATTTGTATGGAAAATATGAGCGCCATATTGGTGTACATTTATACCTTCAACATTTTCACAATACACGTTTCCGCCGGAATGTTTCCTTTTGTCAATTACCAAACATTTCTTACCTTTTTTTTTCATTTCATGAGCGAAAACGGCTCCAAAAAGTCCTGCGCCAACAATCAAATAGTCGTAATTAATCATATTTTTTAAATTAATAGCTCATTTCTATAAAGATATGTCACTTAAGATTTAGTGCTATATTATTCTGCCTCTTTAAATAGGTCTTTAAATAGTTTTGTGAAGATCAGAGCTACAAAGCCTAATACTACAAATAAAATTCCTCCTATCGCTCCGCCTATTATTCTACTCAAAGCAGTTCTTTGAAGTGGAAATATAGGATTATCTACAACCTGAATTAATGGTGCTTCTTTCATTAAAGCCATTTTAGACATCTCCAAATTTTGGACCAATTGGCTAAGAATGGCCTTATTTGTTTCCGCTGAAAATTGAGAACGTTGAGTTGGAATTAATCGTTGTGCTTGCCGAGTAGGATTCAAATTAGGGGTCGCATCCACAATCGATGCCGCAACGCTTATACTACCATTCATTACGGCACGTACAGAGTCTGTTTTATGCTGTAAAATATCAATATTATCTAAAGACTTCTTTGTCTTTGTTTTTATATAGAATGAATTGACTTGATTAACGATAGCCTCATTAAATTCTTTTGAAAACACTTCATTTAATGATTTCACGTCCACCTTGATAATTGACAATTTTTTATCAAGCTTGCCAACTGTCAAATTATTCTTGTTAATATCACCAACGACGCGTTGAATAATACTATCCCGGCTTCTTTGGAGTAAAGAGTCTTGTGTATTTTTGAAATCAATTTTCAGCAAATCTGGGCTTTTTTCCTTCCAAAGGTCCCTCGCTTTGATTATTTGTAAATAAGAATCTATCAACAATTTGGAAGTATCACTCTTTGACGGAAATAATAAAGCCGCTTCAATCATTTTACGGGATTTATATAGCTCCAAAAGGTTATCTCCTTGAAAAATCCCATCACTTTTACCTCCAAGATCAATTCCTACGAGGGCAGCCATCCCTGCATATTGGCCCATTCCACCCGACTGATCCCCTCCTTCTAGAACGAAAGTTGTTGTGGCAGTATAAATCGGTTTTTGAGACGCCGCATAAAAATAGCCCAAAGCTATACCTAGAATACCTGCAATTACAAATACAAACCATTTGGATAATAGATACCTAAACCAATCCTGAATTTTTAGTACGAACTCCTTTAGCGTAACATCCTGTTTATTCATCAGCTTCGCCATAGTTATTTGAACAAACTTATGATAATAGCCAAAGTGGAAGCTATACCTGTACCAATACCAATCCACGCTTGAGAGCTTAACCTTTCCCTTGGAGCACGCTTAGGAACAACAATTTCAGCGCCAGGTTTAACTTCGGGATAACCACCATCTTTGCCCTTTACTGCACCATTCGCATATTGTACAAAAACGCGCTTCTTCAACGCATTGTCTGTAAATCCGCCTGCTTGGTTCACATAGTATTTTAGGCTCTTGCCTTTAACATAGACAACATTGTTTGGATTCAACACCTCACCCACAACCTTAACCGTTTCTAATTCCTTTGGCACATTGATAATATCACCATCTAAAACCAAAAGATCTCCTTTTTCGTAAGGTTTCTCTAAGATTTTGTTCAATTCAATACCCACAAGGTCACTCGGTTCAATATCAGATTCGGAAGTGCCTTGTTGCGATACTTTTGCCAAAGCTGCACTTTTTGCTTTCGCACCATCATAGTTTCGTTCAGTGTCCTGATCTAAGCTCGAATCTTTTTGATTGCCTTCTTCATCCAGCCTATCCTTTTCCAGTTCTTTCTTCAATCGCTCCTGCTCCTTTTTCTCTGCTGCCTGTAATTTAGACATGCCGGTCCGTTTTAATGAAGCACCTTCGGTATAAGCATACGTAGTCAAACCGCCTGCGCGCTTGATAATATCGGAAATACGCTCATCCTCACGCATAATCGTATAGTAGCCCGGATATAATACTTCCCCTTCGATTTTTACCTGACGTTGGGTGCGGAAACCAGCATCGCCCAAAACGGAGATAACATCGTAAGGTTGCAGCGTCATATTTGGATCTGTAAGCACACCATCTTTAATATCAACCAATACAGTTTGTGAAGAGCGATGGTCGGTCACATCTAAGTTTTTGATACGGCGTGCGATCTCTATCCGGGCGTTTTTTGCACCTTCGGTCAATCCGCCGGCTTTCTGAATAAGATCGCCCAACGTCGCATTGCTGGCAAATGGGAAATCACCTGGAAAGCGAACCTCGCCCTGAACAGTAAATTTATATTCGTCCCTTAAATCAAAGATGGACGAAATCTCAATCTTATCTTCTCGCTTTAATGGAATATCGGCTGCAGTTCCTGCAAGGACATCGCGCACATTAAAATTGATCAATTCGGACGTATTGTCTGCTTTAAGACGATTGATGATGCCGCGCTCCAAGAAAGCATCTTCACGCACGCCATCGGCCATCTCCAGTACTTGCTTTAACGTCATACCTGGCGCTAATCCAAATATGCCGGGACGAAATACAGCCCCTAACACACTGATACGGTTGGCAAAACGATCCAAAATAGGGTCTACTATATATTGATCGCCACTTTTGGGAGTGTAGTTTGCAAACTGGTCGGCGTAGATATCTTGTACGCTCCGCTCACGGCCTGTGGTCTGCAACACTTTAACCTTGGCACTATAGGCATTTTCGGTAAAATCGCCCGCATAACGCAAGATATCAGAAAGGGATTCTCCGGGTACGGTCTCAAAAATGGCAGGACGCTTGACTTCGCCTTCAAATTGTACTCTGGCACCGTAAACAGGGATATGAATGATATCTTGATCTTGTAAACGGATATTGCCTTGTTGAATGCCATTGGCTAAAAAATCGTACACATCGATCGTACTGATCACGCGGTTGCCGCGGATCACCTGGATCTTGCGGTAGGTACCATTTTTATTGGGACCACCTGCGGCGTACAGTGCGTTAAACACGGTCGCTAACGAAGGTAAACTGTAGGTACCCGGTTTGGTAGCCGCCCCGGTTAAGGTAACACGGATGGTACGGATATTACCAATGGTGACATTGACCTGCGTACGTCCAGAGCGTATTGCGGGGTATGTACCGCTCAAACGTTGTTCTATTTTACTTTTTGCTGCAGCAATGGATAAACCCGCCACATTGATCTGACCTACATATTCTACTTTAATTGTTCCATCGGGACTTACGGGAAGTTGATAGGAGGCTTCGTTATCGCCTGTAATATCTAACAGAATTTCATCGTCTGGACCAATAATGTACGAGCTAGGTGTAGCCATACGCAGATTGGGCTCAAAGGTGATGGCATTATTTTTAAAGAGGTCTGAGCCAAAGATCTTGAGCTTGCCTTCTTCATTTTCCATCGAATCTCTTCTATTCGTCTGCTTATTTTGCAAAGAATCTGCATTGGAGTAACCATCTACCTGACGGCCATTGCTGCGCGTATTGCGCGATTGGCTGGAAGATACTTGTGACGGATTTGGCTGCTGTTTTTTACGTTTGATATTCGCCAGACGTTCTTTTAATTTTTGAACCTCGACAGCTGAAACGCCCTGCGCACGTGCAAAGCCATCTAACTGACTTTCGTCGTAACCCATTAAAGCGGCCTGTTTGACATACTGTTCAATCTGTGCGTCACTTAGATTGTCTACTTTTATATTGGCAGGATTGGTCTGTGCGTGTACTGTACCCACAAATCCTGCTATGCATAACCATAATATTATTCTTTTCATCGACACTGCGGTATTTGCCGCAAAATTAGTAAAACTATTTAATTAAATGATTGAAATATTTCCTGAATCGGCTTTTCAACTGTAATTGATTCGTTATTCAACGAGACTTTGAAAAAGTCTATTGTAATAAACGTAAAAACTATTCCTTTCGCTACACAATAGTGTAGTGGAGCATCATCGTATTATTTTTTTTATTTAACGAAATAGTTAATCCAATAAGAAGGCTTATATTTGCGCATGCGCCAAATTATTTACACAAAAGCTATTCTTATTACGTTAGGATGTGGCCTATTGTCTTCTTGCCTAAAAAAAGATCTTTACCAAGGCAATAAGAGCGAAGATGGAAAAGAAGTATCACCTCCCGATAACGGCGAAAATGCAAACCGATACGTCTACCCCTTTGCTGAGGAAAAGACGGGACAAGAAGCGGAACTTATCATCGAGTTTCAACCGGGGCAGGAAATATCCCAAACGCCCACTGTAAGTATTCCGCCACTAAAATATAATAAAAGCTTATTGTTTATGCTCACACAGGACGACTGTAAGCAGTCGGCATTCAGCATGACCTGGGCAGCGATTAATGGCAAACCGATAGACCGCTCGGACATCAAACGGAAATATTATTTCGATATTGAGCACCTGGAAGCTGATGATATGCCACCAAACAGTTACCTGCTGGGCAAAACACTAGGCAGTACGGATGGCGTTGGCAATGAAGTCAGGTTCCATTTTACCACCACGCTGGCGCCGGAATGGGCCTTTATGAACGATCCAACAGTGGTAAAGAAAGGGTTTAAGGAAAATTTCTTCCGCTTTTATATGAAAGCTGGTCTACGGTGGAACAACGTGATCGAAATGATTAACGACGGTAATGCCATTGCTTTCCACGACCTCAATACCACCGCAGTAAACACTGTTGACTCGCTGATCAAGCATTTTGACCTGGCACAACAAATCACTAAAAAACGGTTGAATGGGCGAAACATGAAATTTTTGGCCGAGCCAAATGGAAATAAATCGTACCTCCAGGCCGCACTTGGCTTTCCGGCAATTCAGACCATGACGGCACAGACCGGTGCCGATAAGCTTATCCCGTATCAGGTCAATTCGTCCCTAAACCAAAAGACTTTGGCCCGGGTATTTGTCAATCGCGCGGCTGAGGTAGAAAAGCTGGTCAACGATGCTGTCGCAAAAGATATGGCTAACCGCGAGGCTGTCCATATTGGTGTGCACGAAACGGATCAGGACTGGGCTCAGCTCCTGCTCTGGCTCAACGATACTTATGGAAAAGACGGCAAGGACATCTTGTGGTTTCCTTCGCAAGAGGAGTATTACGAATACAATTATAACCGACAAAACAGCCTGATCAGCAGCCGTATCGACGGGAATAAGTTGATCGTGAACGTCAAATTACCGAATCAAGCGGATTTCTACTACCCTGCGCTAACATTAAATATCAGCGGATTAGACAAAAATAGCATCAAATCCATCTCGTCAAATGATGCTGTAACGGGGCTCACCTATGGCAATTTTGAAAAAGGCATCAGTGTTAATATAGACTGCCGCACATTTATACGACAACATGCAACACACTATGTCGATCGCTATCTCGCTAAAAAATCTGCCGCAAACCTGTTAGATGCAAAGTATCATGTCCATGCGCTAAAAGATTCGGATGAAAAGAAGAAGCTGCTTCGCGCTCTGGGTATAGAGTAAAGAATCACAGCGGAAAGAGTGGACATTTATGGGACACCGTGGAGCGGAAAAACGCCTTGTTATAAAAATGAGAAGTTAACATTGCAGGACTTTGTACGCCTGCAGCGGGCTCCAGTAAATGAGTTTGAGTGGCAGTCCGGACCGAAAGGCTTTATCGCGGTATTACCCAGCTGTACTTCTATCCGGTGGAACAAGGAATTATTTTCCAACATGAATACCATTTTGGAAAAAATCATCGCTCAGGCTCCTGTTGGCTACTTAAAATGCTTACCCGATGCGGCTGCGGCAGAACTGTGCCATTCTTATCTTTTTTCGAACGAATAAGAACAATCAGATTCGTACTTTGTTCGTACCTGCTTCGGATGCGGACAGACTTTGACCCAATAGGCAACAGACCTTGACCAGATCCCGAACAGGAATTATCTGTTCAGTACCTGCACAAAATTTCTATACGTATTCATCAGCCCCGAACGCGGTCCGAAGACAATACGAAGAACGTGCGAAGAAATGAAATAAAAAATCCCCCTGTCTTATACTGAAATAGGTT
>NZ_DKSP01000068.1:0-7527 GCF_002472745.1 Sphingobacterium sp. UBA7253
AACGTTTAGGACGCAAGTGTAAAGACATTATGAAAACGCTAGTAAAAACATTTGTTGCAGCAGCTTTAATCGCCGTATCAACTTTCACTATGGCAGCTGAGGGACCTGGAACAAAATCGGCAAAAGCAAACGTTAACCTTTCCACAGCAGACTTTGCTTTAGAACACTATGTGGCGGTAACTACGGAGGGCGAATCGGCAGGTGTAGAACAATTATTCGCCGAAGATTTCAACCAAAAGATCCAAGCTACCAATGTGCAGTCTAACAGCCGCAGCGAAGTGGTTAAATCTTTGAAGAAACAAAACGGAGAAAAGCTGAATTGTGTAGTAAGCACAGACATCTTAGAAGAATCAGCAGACTATATGGTTGCTAAAGTAACCTTGAAATTTGAAAACTTCACCAAAACGGACTTAGTTACATTGGAACGTGTAGGCATTGACTGGAAAGTATCCAAATCAATCAATTCGTATAAATAAGTATTTAAATAACTAGTGATCTGCCGAGATCAGTTTAAAGTCAGACCACTAGTGAATCAAATGTTTAAATTTAGTTTAGAAGCCAGGTCGTGAGATCTGGCTTTTTGTTTTGTCATGCAATGTGCGTAACTCGTTGATTCCCGATCATCAAACTTTAAATTCTGGCGCAATCATCACTTTTTCCTCTTTTACGTTATTCAGCAAATCGCTGTATTTTATAGGTAATTTTTTACGATAAAAATAAAAATAGAAGTCAAATGAACCGCCCACGATCCCATTTCCTGGTACGTATATAAATCTGTCAATACCTCTATCTACCTCCAGCTCATGATCATGCGTATGCCAGTCTGTATAAGTCCAAAATTGATAACCTATTTTGCCATTTTTAAACTTGACGACCTTAGATAAATATTCTCTTCGGTCTCTTAGATAATCGAAAGTAGGATAGTCGTAAGGGGTATTGCCGATAGTGTAAGCAGGAAATTCTTCATGAGGATATCTCTTTTTAAAAATAGCTTCCATTTCAGTAATTTTAATAGGCTCTTGCTCAATATTTATTGTTCCAAACATATTCTGAAAAATGGATGGCCTATTTCTTATCGCAAAAAATTGTATTAGACAATGTTTGGACGAATAGTATTTGTTGCCAATTTTCCGGATAATTTGATATTCGTTGAAATATTTAGTTTTTGCACCGTATGTTTTATCAAAATCAGCGTATGTATTGGCTCTTAATAGCCTTTTAAGGTATTGGTGGGGTATCGTGTCCTTTTTGACACTATCCAGATCAATCTCAGTCCAATCCCGGTTCCCTTCCAAATCTGGAAGAACGGCAATAAGAATTAGATTAAGGTCTTTGTGATGGCCCAATTTATTTCGATCTATAGCTATACCATCAATGAACGTTAGTGAAAATAGCTCAACGCTCTTCTTGATACCATACAAGTTATCTGTAGATAATTTGTAATTATCTAAGATACAGCCCTGTGGCTGATCAGGTAATAAGATATATTTCACGTTAGCAGATACACTGAGCGAAACAATTAATAGTGGCATCAAAAGCCATAATCTGAACCGTTTAATTACATGTTGTTCCATCATTTCCTTCTCTATGTTTAATAACTTTGTTTTTCTCCGCTTCGCTAAAATCATTTACCACGCCGACTTTAGATAATGCCATGGCATCAGAATCACTTATATTAGGATTAAATGAACTCAGCGCAGCAGCTAAATCGTTCAAAAGTGATCCATAAGCATTGTGCCCTTTAACAAATCTTGGTTGGCCATTAATGTTTATTTCTGTAAATCCTGGATATAAAATACCAAATTGTGATTCTTTTCCTTCTTTCTTAAGCCGGTATTTTTCCATTGTTAAAAATCCATGTAATGCTTCATGAAACATTGTCGCTGCGATATATTCTTGTGAAGCTGTAGAAAGCATATTGGCATTTAAACTAATAGTTTGCGATGAACCTGAAATGCTGCCGCTCCATACTCCGTCTACATTGGGATCTAATTTAGTACTAACACGAAATATAACATCGTTATCTACATTTTCACCAAATTCTTTTTTCAACCATCGGGAAATCCTATTCTCTAAGTTAGGGATTTTTGTTAAAATTGCTTGTGCACATGGATAGCCTTGCAAAGAATCTCTAATTTCTTTGTCTGCGTCGGGATCAGTGGAAGGAGCCTCTCCTCCAGTACCGCTTCCACTACCACTCCCGCCACTTGAGCAACCTTCACATCCGTCTGTAAATGGCGGAAAGTCCGGGAAATTAGGGTCTACAACATCATCTGTACAGACCTCCTTCCATGTTGATGAACATATTTCGGTACCATCTAAGCAATATTGAATCCAAATTTGCCTACAAGTTTTAACTCTTTCTTTAGCAAATTTATTTTTTGAGGAAGCATATACTTTTAAAATCTCATTTTTTGAAATGAACTTATTATCTAAATAATTTACAAATGAGGTCTTACCATTAAGTAAGTCTTCAGAAACAATTATACCTCCAGCTTTAACATCTTTAAGATCATCTGGAAAGACAGTTAATACGTTAAAAAACCAGTCGCCATTCTTTTTGAAAGCAAATAACCAGGATTTATCTGCCAATGAATATACAGTGCTGTCTAATGTCCTGGAGAACCTGGCGCCACTTGAGGATAGAGGAATGTAATATCCACCATTTGCTACTTGTTTTTTGCCCCAGTCAGGTGTGTAATCATAATTTTTAATCGAGCTTTTCCCTTTAGATTCTTCATAAGACGATATTAGGCTATCCTCTATTTGCGTGTGTTCATATTGTTTGCAGCCCCACATGATCACCATAACAGTGATGAAAATGTAAATAAGTTTTCTTTTCATATAGATTATATAATATTATAACATTTCATTTTATCCCTAAAATGGTTGGGATGAAAAAACATGATTAGTTGTATAAATATAATATTTATTTCTTAAGTTAACAATGTTTGGGCGATGTGTGTTAAAGGAAATTATTTGAATGTTATAATAGAGCTTTATGTACTTTTACGTAAGCAGACCTAATTATATTTTTTCATAGTACATTTTAAACTTTTTACCAGTCATTACTTTTATTCAGACTTGCAATTTTGTAAAGAGAATGCTGGGCTCATCCGTTCAATATCTATCGATCACTATTGATACGGCCTGGACTATTATGGTTAGCGGGTTTTGTTTGTCCAAGTTGTAAAATAAAAAAATCTGATTTTAGCAATTATGAAAATCCGTTATTCGGGGATGAGTTTAAATAACTTTTATAGGGGTTGTGTTCGTACCTGCTTCGTATAGCCTTCGGATCAGGGCATGTAGGGTTCGATTGTTGACCAGTATCTGACCAGTTTTTCCCTGTACAGAGACTGGACAAGGTCTGTTGGGTGTCTGTACAATATCTATTGATGATCCGAACGTGGTACGAATCTAATACGAAGCAGACTTGCCTACCTATTCCTGTCATTCACCGAGTTTTCCAGAGCGTTAGTCTAAAGCCAGTAGGCTAGGGGCGTATTGTGTTGTAGTTTTGAGTCAACAAATAAGAACAACAGAACTAACACAATAAAAATAAAGACATTATGAAAACGCTAGTAAAAACATTCACAGCAGCAGCTTTAATCGCAGTATCAACATTTGCTATGGCAGCTGAGGGACCTGGAGCAAAAGCAGCAAAAGCTAACATTAACCTTTCTACAGCAGATTTCGCTTTAGAGCACTATGTTGCAGTAACCACAGAGGGAGAATCAGCAGGAGTAGAGCAGTTATTCGCAGCTGATTTTAATCAAAAGGTCCAAGCTAACAATGCGCAGTCTAACAGCCGTAGCGAAGTGGTTAAATCGTTGAAAAAACAAAAAGGCGAAAAGCTAAACTGTATAGTAAGCACAGATATCATTGAGGAGTCAGCAGATTACATGGTTGCTAAAGTAACCTTGAAATTTGAAAACTTCACCAAAACAGATTTAGTTACCTTGGAACGTGTTGGCAATGACTGGAAAGTATCCAAATCAATCAATTCGTATAAATAGTAGCGATTTCAAATAAATATATATGTTGTAGAGCCATGTCATAAGACGTGGCTTTTTGTTTATTTTAAATAGGATATAGATATCGTGCTTCCTCAAGTGTTTTTTATAGATGTATGTTGGGCAGCGAACAGCATAAGGCATTGCATACAGTTTGCAAGTGTTTTTTACAGATGAAGCAATTGTCTCTACACTGTGGAGACAATTGCAAAGCGAATATGTGGAGACGTTTTTCGAGAAAAATCTACGAAGTATAATTGTAATAGCCACTACTTGATCTGACAGTTGGGTGTTCTTAAAAATTGTCAGGTTGCCTATTCGAATATAGTGATGTTTCTTCAAAATCTAAAGATGTGACTTGTTGCTTATTCTCCTGTATTGGATAAGTAACAAGTTGATCTTCTTTTAGTGTCTCCAGCATCTTTTGTTTTGCCAAATGAATTGTATCGTCGAAGGTCTGCATAGGTGTCTTCCCAAAGCAGTACTTTCCAGTGTGGGTACGATCCTGATTATAGTATGCCATCCAACGATCTAGATCATTCTGGAGCTCCTGAATGCTACGATATACCTTCTTTCTGAATGCAACTGCATAAAACTCATCTTGAATAGTACGATGGAAACGTTCACAAATACCATTTGTTTGGGGGCTTTTTGCTTTGGTTTTCGTGTGATCTATATCTTCGATTGCTAAATAGAGCTGATACTCATGCTGATCTCTTACACCACAGTATTCTGTTCCGCGGTCTGTTAATATCCTTAACAATCTTATGTCATGTTGCTCGAAAAATGGTACCACCTGGTCGTTTAATATATCTGCGGCAACTAATGCATTCTTGCGATCATACAGTTTTGTAAAAGCGACTTTGGAATAGGTATCTATGAAAGTTTGCTGATATATATGCCCGACTCCTTTAATATTTCCAACATAATAAGTGTCCTGAGCTCCTAAATATCCAGGATGATACGTTTCTATTTCGCCGTGTGCCTTTTTTTCTTCTTTAGCTTTCTCCAGTGCTATAAGCTGGGCTTCCGTCAAAACAATACCTTCCTGTGCCGATTTTGCTTCTAAAGCCTTTAATCGAAGCTTAAAAGTTTGCAAATCATGACGCATCCATATGCTCCGAACTCCTCCAGGTGATATCAATATCCCTTGCTTTTTTAACTCATTAGATACCCGTAATTGGCCTAAAGCAGGTTGGTCTATGGCTAAATCCACAACAGCTTTTTCAATATGTTCTTCTACTCGGTTCTTTAACACTGGCTTTCTTCTAGAAAGTTCCTGAAGTGCAAGTTCGCCTCCTTGATCATACAATTCTTTGAATCTATAAAAGCTGTCTCTGGAATAGCCCATTACTTTACAGGCTCTTGATACATTTCCTAAATGCTGGGCAAGTTCTAAAACACCCAGTTTGTTCTTGATGATTTTTTCTTGTGTTGTCATAACTCTAATCTATTTTACAGTTGTTAATTTATCGCAACTGTCAGATTAAGTCTTGACTACTTCAGTATAATGCAGGTGCTATCTATTTAGCTCTAAAAGTTCGGTTAACCTTTATCAATGCTTTTAATAAAATTGTTCCAGTAGGCTAAAATGTTTGTTTTGCCTACGGGGTTTTGCGAGTGACATAATAACTGGGGCAAAACCCGATGTTCCTGTTCAATAATTAGATTCACGATATACTTCACAGCGTCATACCCCGACTCTGCTTCTGTGTTGTCAAGATTTATTCCCAGATCATGATCAAAAGAGATGATTGACGGAATACCGTTTTCAGATATATAGGTCACAAAATCTTGATAATTACGAATAATGGTCCAATTGGTCAACAGATATGGAGTTATTTCTTCCTTTGGTATATAATAAGACAGGTCCGATGGTAATCTTATATCATCCAAAAATATACCTTTAGTATTATGCTCCATTGATTTCCGTGATTTTATATCTAAATATAGCTTAATTGAAGCGTTATATCGACTGATAGCTTTCTAAACTATGTTCGTTTATTTGTTTATGGATATACCCGTAAATTGTGTAGGCTAATTAGAATAATTAAGTAGAAAGAATACATGATTTTATGAGAAGAGTCTATAAATAGATTCCCAGAAATCCTCCTTAAACCATTCAAAATCGCTTTTAATAGAAAAACCAAGATTAATTTTATTAGTAAGATTATTAGAAGACATATTAGAAAGATTAGTGGAAAAGTAATAGCAAGAGCTGAAAGATAGCCATGCTAATCACGCCTTTCCTTTCAACAGCTCATACAACGAAGCATTGATAAACTGTATAGCCTTAATTTTTATCTTACCGTACCCTGCATGATTATGACCGAAAACATGGTACTTGGGTGATCGCTCCAACGCGAACTCGCGGATTTCGTCGCTGCCATAACCATTGTCCAAAATACCCGATGGCGGATAGTGTGATACCATGATATCAATCTGCACGTCGGATTCCATATGGTGAAAAAAAGGAAAACCACTGATGCCCATAATCTGGATGCCGTTTATCCTGACCGAAGTATCGTTTAGCCAATGGATTCCTTCGGGTACCAATTTTTTGCTTCGCTGCGGTTCCAGTTCAAAGGGGAGATCATGATTTCCATGGACAAATACCTTGTGTGGTATGGGAAGTTCCGCATACCACACAAAGAACTCCGATAGTTGCTGCATATCACCTGCATCGCAGACATCGCCGCAGTGGATGACGATATCGATCCCCTGCGGAATATCCAACAGGCGTTGCATCCCATGCGTGTCGGATAACAAGAGTATATTTTGCCCCTTTAATTTAATGATGTGCATATCGCTCGGCTTTTAGGATTGATGCTGTAAAGATTTGCGATATTCCTCTTTCATCCTATCCGCTAGACTTTCGGGGGCAATAACCTTGACCTCGGCGCCTACGGACAGCAATTCCATGACAAAATCATGGGTGACATATATATTGAGCTTTACACGCAGTTCCTCCTCATTGTCGACTACTATTTCCTGTGTATGGTGCAAAGGTAACGACTTAATGTACTTGCCCTGAAATGCTGAATAGGAGAGGATCACTTCCTCGATTTGTTGGTCTTCGCATGGAAGTATAATACCAAAACTATGCTCGAAGAGCGTTTCAGGATCTACTTTGAGAGCCTTGAATTTTCCAGCTTTCACCACTTCCAGTGCTAAGATCCTATCCAGGGGAAAGATTCTGAGACTATCCTTGTCCAGATCCTGCCCAATGACATACCAGCGGTTGCGCACTTCTTTTATTAGGATGGGAACCAGTCGCCGGTGTTCTACCTCGGTTTCATAATATTTGCGGTAATCGAAATAGAGCACAAGGTCATTATGTATCGCCTGTACAATATCTCCCAGATATTCTGTTCCTCTTGGTTTGCGCTGTTCAAAAACGATTTTCTTTGAGCCATTCTCTCCAAGGCGCATCATGTTGAATATGTCAAAGGCATCCAGTGCCCGCTCCGATTCCTCAGTGTCGTGCTGGATAAAGTATTGTTTTTTTGAA
>NZ_DKSP01000067.1:0-29637 GCF_002472745.1 Sphingobacterium sp. UBA7253
TACAATAGAAACCACTTTAGGGACATCTTGCCTAAAGTGGTTTCTATTGTAGTAATCTATAGTATTTTACAAATGCCCCCTATACGATTTGAAATCAAGAGACAAAGGATAAACTACTTCAGAAACCACATATACACCTTTTTCCTTCGCTGGAGTCCATTTCCCAGACCTTAAAAGTGCTCTTTTTGCATTTTCTAGAACCTTATAACCGGGATCATTTTCAAAAGCTACATTGGAAATCACTCCCTTTGTATCTACGGTAAATCGCAAATTAAACGTTCCTTTTACCCCAGCATTTAAAGCTTCTTTCGGATATTCAAAAGTGTTAGAAAATTTTTCATTAAAAGCTTTCATTCCTTTCTCCGGGATTGCAATATGATCTTGGCTATCTGCAATTTCTTTTGACGAAAGAACATGGTAAGGCAACCTAACCCAAGAGGCCACTTCTTTATTATCCTTAACTGCAGGTGTCCAATCTCCTGAAACTTTCAAAATGCGTATCAAACGCAATGCTATTTGGTCGCCAAGATCCTTAACAATATCCGCCGAATCTATCTTGCCATTTTCATTTACTCGGAATTCAACGATCACATCTCCGGAAATATTCTTATCAATTTCGGATGTTGTCAATACAAGATTTTTACTTAAATCCTTTATCAAATTGTCGTATCCAATTTTGGGTGCAGCTTCTTGACTCTGACCTTGGCATACCGAAGCAAAGCCAAAGCTCACTAATAAAGTTAACAAAGATAATTTCATAATCGATTGAGTTTATATGAGAACTGCTTTTGTTCCGGATTCCACCTTATAGGCAACCATCCAAAACAAAAGCAGTTAAAGCACAGATTCTAGTCGCCAGTTCTAACAAATCTTTCTCTTACACCTCTACCTAAGCACGTCCAATTTACTTCAAAAATCCTTTTTTCCTCATCTACTACAACAACCTTGTCAATAACTGTTGGTCGAGCAGACCCTGAAAATGCTGTGATCGAAGTGATAGAAGTATTATCGCCGTTAAATTGATATTGTGTATAACCACCATAAGTGCGCCATAAATATTGAACATTCAATTTATTTGGTCCCACAGTAGTCAACTTAACATCTTCTTCTGTAAAAGTTCCACCAATGCTACCGTCAATCGAACCATAATCATTGTGAATAGTATAGGTATATGTACCTTCCCAAATACTCTTCACTGGAAAACTATAAATCACCGCACCAAAGTTGCCACTAACCGGCGTATTCGACGAAGTAGAAGAAATAACCAAAGGTAAAACATTCTCTTTCGATTGATCAAATTTGTCAACATGTAATTTAATTGGTACCAATGCTTCTCTTTCGCCACCCTTTATCACAACTGAAGTAGGAATTTCAAACGCATTTGCGGATAATGCATTAAGGGTTCCACTCTGTGATTTATTGTATGTCGCAACGATAGTTGGGTCGATGGATAGTTTAACCTCGATGTCACTAGGAGCTGCTTCGACTCCAGCATAACGTACATAAGCGTTTATTGTTATTTCAGGTTTTTCCGGATCTAATGTAGCAGGAACAAAAACCGCATAAGGAGAGGTGGTTGAGGAAGTAATAGTAGAGATATTCTTCCATTCTATGACATTATTAATCGCTCCAGGGGCATCAGGTCCAATAATCGCATCATCCTTCAAGCAGGAAGTCGCTAAAACCGGGATTGCGATTGCCAAAGAAATATATTTTAATATTTTTTTCATATTCTGTTAAATTTATTTAGCCCAAAAAATCTTTGTTGTATACTTATCAACATCAGGGACATTTCCACTATTGTAGTTGAATTCTGTGTTTGGATACATGACACGCGCTGGCAATTTATCGGCAGCGTTGGCTTCAGACGTAATTGATACAAATGTATTATTTCTGTTCGCCGTATTGTTTGGATAATATGTTTTTGTCACAGGATCAATAAGAGAAGGATAACCCGTACGACGATATTCATTCCAAGCCTCATGTCCAAACAAGAAATTCAACGCAATATATTTTTGAGTAATAATAGCTTCAAGCTTTTCTTCCGTACTGCTAGCACTCGCAATATTTACCAAGTAGGATTGCGAATTCCTTGATTTATAAGTATTCAAATAAGTTGTCAAATCATCAGCAGTTACAGTGGTTGCATCTGCTTCATTTCTATTTAAATAATTATATGATTCTTTAATGCCCTGCTCAAATAATGTATTTACTGCTCCCGAGATCACACCATTCAAAGCAGCTTCGGCTTGTAAAAAATAGCTTTCCGATGCCAATAGGATTGGTTGACCTGCAGCAGGTCCTTTCAGAATACCTTTACCATTTCCTAGATGCCAAGAGCTTGGTGCCGCACCACGTCCCGCATCACTCAATTGATATCCTAATTGATTTACAGCCGTGGATACCCCAGATTTGTAAACAAGATTAGCACGTGCAGCATCAGCTATTTTAGTACCATTGTAGAAGGTCATAATATATGGCGTAGGCGCATATTGACTAGCTGCTCCGACAGCTGCTCCATCATATAGATAAGCCCATGAATTCCACATTGGATTTTGTTTTCCATCGTTTTTTACAAAGCCCGGATTTACAATGACATCAGAAGTAACAAATCCAACATCATCTAATGCTGTTTTAGCGAACTGCACTTTATCTTTAGCTCGCAACAACATTTTCAATTTCAATGTATTACCTAATTGAGCCCACTTTTTCCCATCACCTTCATACAAAAAATCAGTATTTTCAAACAATGTTGAAGATGTGCTTGTCTTAAAATAAGCTACCACACTATCCAATTGCGTCCCCAAATCTTTATAGATATCTGTGGCTTTGTCATAAGTTGGTGTAAGACTTGCTTTTCCTTTTAAGGCTTGTGAATAGGGAATATCATTGTAAGTATCTACTAAATTCATGTAATTGTAGACCTTCAGCAACTTTGCTGCAAAATACAAATCCATCTGACCTTGGGGTTTTGCAGTGTTTTCTACATACTGCAGATCATTTAAAACATCATAACTTGTTGACCATAGGCTATTAAAATCTGTTGTCGTAAAATTATAAGAAATGATGGATCCCCATCCAGAAACCCCACCACCATTCGCGCGGTAGCCCACAAGTTGAGTACCATAACTATTAAAAGGAGATACAAGACGTGCAGTCGCCACCAGTGCCTGAGGAAAAACAAGTTGTGGTGTTGATTCCGTTGGATCATTGGGATTATCGTTTATATCAAGAGCCTTGGAACATGATGCTAAGCTCAATCCCAGGCATGCGTATAGTAAAAATTTATTTCTTTTCATTGTAAAGTCTGATTATAGGGTTAAGTTAACAGAAAAACCAATATACCGAGATGGGGGTGTTTGTCCTAAATTGGTCAAACCAATAGCATTACCATTTGATGAGCCATTTCCATCAGAGTACTCCGGATCGGTATATACATTTGTCGCAGGCGTCCAGATAAATAAGTTACGTCCTTGTACACTTACACGTGCTCCTTTGATTACATTTTGACCAGCCAAAAATGACTTAGGAATACGGTAACTCAAAGACATTTCACGAATTTTCCAAAATGCTGCAGAAGTCACATAAGTTTCATGAATACCCGTACGTGGTCCTGCAATAGACCAATATCCGGGGCCACCGTCACGAACTGTAATATTTGTATTCTCCACATACGATTGCGACGCTTCATCCCAATAGGAAGAATTAGGAATAATAAAACGATCCCTGTTGTAGACTCCAGTATTATAACCTGCTCCAGAGAAGTCAAAGGTACTTCCCCCAGCATTGTAGATATAATTTCCTGTACGATATTCAGCTTGCGTATGGAATGACAAATCTTTCCAAGTCAAGTCCAAATTCAGTCCGATCGTATGTGTAGGCATTGCTTTACCCAATATTTTAAGCGTGCCGTCAGATGATGGATATCCCGTAACAGGATTAACGATAATACGTCCTAAATCATCACGTTTGTAATACGTCCCTCTTAACACCGGGAAATCTTGCCCCTCTACGGCATAAGAGCCTGCACCACTACCATAAGCACCTAATTGTAGTACTTCGAGATCTTCCGCAATAGATTCGACTTTATTATTATAATAAGCATAATTTCCACCTAAACTCAATTCCCAATTATCAGTACGGATCGGTATCACGTTTAGTTTAGTCTCGATACCTTTTCCTCTAGTCGTTCCGGCATTTATGAGATAAGAAGAGAAACCTGTTGCTGTTGAAATACCTGTTGGCACGACGTTATCGGTTGTACGGTTGTCATAGTAAGTAAAATCCCAATTAATGCGTCTTTTTGCCCATGCTGATTCGAAACCGACTTCAAATGAACGCGTCATTTCCGGCTTCAAACCATCCTGAACCAATTGATTTCCAACTGTATGACCTCCAATGCCATCATATGGATATCCCGATCCCTGAGAAAACGTTGGCAATAGACGATATGCTCCAAAATTCGTAGATGACCCTAAATTTACCTGTCCGACTTTAGACCAAGATCCTCTGATTTTTAAGAAATCTAATGCCTGAAAATCTTTCAAGCCTTCAAAAGCGTCTGTCGGAATAAAAGATAATGCTGCGGAAGGATAGAAGAACGAACGATTACTTGGGTCTAGGATAGAAACCCAGTCCTTACGTCCAGTTACTGTAAGGAATAAATAATCTTTATAAGCAACATCTATTTTTCCTGTTAAACCGAATGTACGTGCTAGATAAGAAGCTTGACCTGCAGTGGGGTTATTCGTACTATTTCCTAAATTATACACTTCGGGAACCGCTAAGCCAGACACATCTGCTGACATCCCTGAATATTCATTTTGTATAAACTGGAATAGTGCAGTATAATCAAATTTAAAATCCCCACTTTTGTGAAAAGCGTGCGCATTAAAGTCAGAAACAATTCGAGTGGAATAATTAAATCCATCACCTACTGCACCTAAAATGTTTTGATACTTGTAGGTTGATGATCCAGCCCACGATTTTGTAAAATCTGAGAATGTATATACTCCTGTTGTATTTTTAAACGATTGATTAGCTGTTGTTACACCAACACGACCTAAAACATCAAACCATTCTAATGGTTTATATTTCAACTCCAAATTACCAATAAAATAGTCATTTCTGGTTCGGCTGCGATAATTATCTGCCATAAAATATGGGTTATTATAATAGGCATTAAAATAACCATCAGGAGAAGCAAATGGATTATTTCTCCAATCCGAATAGTCTGTCAAAGGAATTTGACCAGGTGTATTTAAAACACGCTCGTATATATTTGCTGCAGCAGAAGTTGTATTATACCGATTTTGAGCATAATAAGTTGAGTACGTCAAATCAAGTCCTTCCAACAATTTACGTGTACCCGAAAGTCTTGCCGAAGCTCTATTGTACTTATCACCAGGAATAGTACCTGTTGAAGTCAAATACTGTCCAGAAAACCGTAATGAACTGTTTTCACTCTGGGAAGACATCGACAAGTTGGTCATATTGGTAACTCCTGTATCCCAAAAACCATCTTTCCCTTTTTTGCCTGCCCAAGAATATGGGATTTCTTGTATACTTCCATCCTCAAGAGGATTACCAATAGGTCTGATGATGCCATCAAAGGCTGGACCATATTGTTGATTTTCATAAGGAGTGTATAACTGCAAATCATTATCTGCGCCTGACCCAAATTGCTTCTGCATTTTGGGCAAGAAGTTTACTGATTCAAATGTTGTTGTATTTTCAAGATCGATCTGGAATCCATTACTACCTTTACCCTTTTTGGTTGTTACGATTAAAGCACCATTGGCCGCTTGCGATCCATATAATGCTGCGGCATTCGCTCCGTTTAGTATAGTAACATCCTCTATATCATCAGGATTTAAGTTACCCAAGATCGAAGAAGGTACAATAACGTTATCAACAACGATGAGGGCTTCATTATTCCCTGTCAATGAACGCATACCACGTAGCATAACCCTAAAATTAGGGTTAACACCCGAGGTTACACCTTGCACCAATAAACCTGCTACTTTACCTGTCAGACCAGTTACTACATTGGAAGGTTTCGCTTTTAATAAATCTTCCGATTTAATTGTGGTTTGGGCAACCCCAACTGAACGACGACTAGCAGTTAACCCCGCACCAGTCACAACGACTTCATCCAAAACAGACTCATTGTCACTAAGTTGTATATTATACAAACTGGAACCTTGTGCAACTGTAATTGTTTTGTCTGAATAGCCTACAGAACGAAAGACTAAAATTTTTCCAGTAGGAACATTAATGGAATAGTTACCGTTTGCATCGGTTTGTGTGGCTTGGTTAGTACCTTGAATAACAATAGTAACGCCTGGCAACCCCTCGCCATTTGTACCTGTCACTCGTCCACTAACCTTCTTTTCTTGGGCGAATGCTACCGAAGTGAGGATAGCACCACCCAATAAAAAACTGAGTAGTTTGTGTTTCATATGTTTATGTTTAATTAAGTATGTTTATTTAAATTCTTGGCAATACAGCACCTTGGCTAGCGAATTTTTTACTTCTCAATAATTATTATATGCGATGTTAGTTAGTCATACATCTTTTAAGTCAACAATGTCAGCTGTTAAAAAATGTTAAATACAAATTTATAACTTTTTTTAACTTTTGCAATGCAAGCATAACTTTGTGATAACATTTATTTCACAATAAATCACAAACATCTGATAAACAGGTTATTATTTTTGATGCGATATTAATTAAAGTAACATTGTTTAAACAAACATATTTATTTGTATTTCCCCTCGAACCATGTTATCCATTCACTTATCTTTCATCAAATTCTATTTATTTATAATAGTATATTTTCCACTGGCGGTAAATCCGACCTTTAAATGAATGATCTCAAACGCTCTATTCATCTGTTCGCTTCAGACTTATAGATAAGGAAATTTTCATTTCATCGCTGTACGACTTTCCTTATGATCTTCAGGGCAAAAACTTATCATCCCTTTTTTCTCATACATCAACACGCCAGCATCGCGTATCACAGCATAAACTTTTTCCCTGTTGGTCCTGTAGCACACAGTCGTACTTATGAGCTTATTCGGTATGCATTTCATATTTTTGACCGTAAATCCATGCCAGCGGCTCATCTGCCAGACAAATTCTGTCAGTGGGACATCTTTGTATTCACGTACGGCATTCGCCCATTGTGAAGCTTGTTCGAAATCCCCATTCGTTAAATAAAATAGACTATCCTGTCGTACTTTTTCACCCTTCGGTAAATAGGACTTTATAACCACAGCTTCATCCAAACATTGAAGCACCTGCCTTTTGTTTGATCTGCAATCAGAAACTAAAACTTCTCCATGTGATACCGTTGCTCGCGTAAACTGGGCATAAGATGCTAATTCAAATCTTCCGTAATCACTCAAAATTTTTCCATTGCTAGTTTGAATTACCATCACACCCCCAAACAGTTGGCTAGGTATGTCTATAAGCGCCTCGCCCTCGATAAACAGATGTGTACTATCTCCTCCTTGCGTCAACGGATAACGAAGGGTTGATTGGGCATTTAGCCGGACCCGCATACCGTAAGAGAATTCTATAACACATTGCTGACGAGCAGCTGTTCTGATCACGATATCCGTCTCGTTTGCATTTACTTCCCGCCCACTGGATGATTTATCAAATTCCAATCCCCCCTCGGCGGTCTTGGCGAGCGAAATACCGTTTAAATCAAGCAATACTCCGGTTGCATTCGTATCCAATCGAATGATAAATGAATCAGCAAGCATTATTGTACCTGCAGATTCAGACAATGGTATTTCCGTACCAGAGGACATACTAGCACATTCCAGATCGATTTCAGCCCTATAATCCCTGTGTTTTAACATGAAAATTACAGCCGGTAGCAAAAGAAATAAAACTGCTGCTGCAGCACACCACCACCATAATTGCCGTTTCTTTTTCCTAGCTAACCGATCTCCCACAGCCTGGATCTGTTCAAAATCAGGCCGCCACTCGATGGATAATTCGTTTGACCGATTAGTAGACATTTCTTGGATCACCTCGGCAATCATTGCATCAAATTCCTCTTCACTAAAAATTTTCTCCGCTGCTTCTAATTGATCGGATTCTGTAAAACTGATACTCGCGTCCATACGCTTCCTGATCAGTTCTTTTACATATGTTCTGTTGTAAATCATTTCACCTTGTATTAAACAAATAAGCCCATAAGATCTTTCAACTTTTTTCGGATCACCTTCAGTGCCCTAGACAATTTATTTTTCACCATCTGTTCTGCCATTCCATAGGTTGCCATTAATTCCTTGTTACTCCTACCCTCAAACTTCGATTTAATGACAAGCTCCCGATCCTGGGGAGGTAATTCCTCACAAGCCTCCAAGATCAGCATCTCAAGTTCGTTATAGGCAAATCTATCGTCTGCGCATTGACCACTAGCCATGTCCAGGCCATTACCGAGCGAAATCTTATTATATTTTGCCTCATCTCTAATGTAATAAAGAGCTTTATTTTTCGCTACGCGTTGCATCCAATATACAGGTGCTTCCAGCTTCGCGACCAATTGCCTTTTTTCCCAGATTACGATTAATGTCTCATTCAATACATCCTTGACTAGATCGTCATCATCATAAATAAACCGACGGATATACTTTTCCAGACTCCCGCCATAATGCGCAAAAATCTGCTCAAGCGCTGCATTAGGCTGTGAGTCTAATAATTGAAAAAAGTAACGATCGTACGTATTTGTTTCTTTTGCCATTCGTCTATCCTCTCTAATATCATATTGATGAAATTATAAACTTAAAAATCAGATACTTATAAAAAATACAGCGTATTAGCAGGTACGAACTAGCCTTTATTGCTAGTAGTATATAGAAGAATTAGAAGATTAGATTTTAAATCAGTAATAAAACAAAGATAGTAAAAGCTATATAACAAACCAAGAAAAACAATATACAATACACTGATTTACAAATAGTTGAATTCAAAATTCAACCAGATACTCTTATGCTTCTTTTATAGATTAGAAAAGACATTAACAAAAAAAAATGAACGCAAGAACGGCACATATCGCAATGGAAAGCATCCGAATCGGATTTATGGTCTTTTGGATCTATGTAGCTATAGACAAGCTCATGGAACCCAGCGCATTCCAAGCTGCTCTTCTCCGGCAACCGTTACCAAGCAGCTGGGCAAAACCTCTTTCTTTGACACTTCCTGCTATTGAGCTCGCTACCGGAATCCTTTTAGCCGGTCGGTATAAAAAAATAGGATTACTGCTATCTATAGCTTTATTATCCTCTTTCAGTGTCTATATTGCATTGGGACTACTCAATCTATATCCGCAGAAACCGTGTGGCTGCGCATCCGTATTTGAAAGTTTGTCGTGGGAATGGCATTTGGTGGTAAATATGGTCCTTTTTACGTTATCCATATTGGGATGGTACTTGACTGGCCCAACCAGCCCCATGGAAAGCTACGAGAAAAAGGATCTATCAATTGGCTTTACCTTTACACCGCCCATTCCTTTAGGTATTGTCATACTTTGTCTTTGTCACACTTCTCAAAAACACTTTCCGCGAAAATTTGCACTATTCCCGGCTTAGCCGGTATAGAAATAAATTATGACACGTGATGGACAGCCCGTAAAAATCGATCCCGAGGTATAAAACAGACTGAAACACCTCGTTAAAGCAAGGTATCAGTCATCAATAAAAAAATTGAGTTTTTTGTGGAGGTAAACTTTTTTTGCTCTTATAAAAAAGGCCTCGGTATGAAAGCAATATCTTTCATCAAAAAGCATGCAACGGTGATGTTAGCCGGAGCTGCAATAATTGGATTCAGTTCTTTTAAAGTAATTAAACTAAATAACGAAAATAAAGATACTGACTTAATATTTACGTATGTTCCGCCAGCTGGTTCCCCAGCTCCCTATTCGGATACAAACGTGAAAAATACTGCAAATTGGCAGAGGAGTTCTACTAGCTGCTCAGATTCGGAAGACCAAGATGTCGCTTGTTCAATTGCTGTACCATCTGCCAGCACGATGAATAGTGGAAATAATATCGATCCTTCCAAAGTAACGATCGAGACATTTCAGCACAGCACCAACAACTATGGTGTGTCTCCTTCTTCGGCGTCCACACCGCAGTACAATGATCCATTGAACAAACCTTTGGATCCATAAATCGAAAAGCCCATAGCCCCTAATTTCGGCTATGGGCTTTCAGCACAATGATACATTGGATTGATTCAGTTCTTATCTTAGAAAAACATCTAAGTCTGTAGGAGTATTTAAAATTAGCTTTGATGAATTCGGACTAAGCTCCACCCGCTCTCCTTCTATCATACGAACCATTTTAATGGCTGTTCCTTCGAGGTTCAAGCGTTTAATATCTGATAAACGAATTCCCCTCATCAACAGTTCTTTTCGTCTTTCCAGCAATACAATCCCCAAAGCTTCGTTGTTATCCTGTGCTGCTTTTGGCACAAATACCTTCGTACGATCCCACCGATTTTTTAGCAGGAGATTAACATCCTGCATGCTCGCTTTCAAAGTACCTTTCCGGGCATTGCTTTCCGCGCGTATCAGAAGCATCTCTGCCGTTGTTAACCCAGAAAACATCCACTGTATGGAATGGGAATAAGTTCCTTTAAATTTAAAATACTTGCCCGAAGCACTAAAAAAAGCTATCCGTCTCAGATCGGCACTGTCATAGCTATTCATTAAATTAGAATCGACTAAAGCGCGCGTTGGGATATAGTTCTGAAACTTTTGACCCATTTCAGAATAAAAGATCGTTTCCTTAGTAAACTTCGAAAAGGGCACCGAAGCGCTAATCTTTATTCCGTCTTCAGGCTGATTATAATCCATTAGCTCATTGAACAGCTTCAACGATTCGTCGGCGGCATTTCCTGCTTGTTCGTAAAGGCCCATGGACAGGTAAGCCCGGGCTAATAGTGCATATGCGCCTGCTTTTGAAGGCCGTGATTTCAGCAATGGGACATCCTCTAAATTTTCCGCGGCCATTTGAGCATCTTTCAATACTTGCTGATAGCATTCACCTACCGTAGAAAATTCACTCTTCACATTAAAATCAGATTTAAAACGCAAGACAATGCCTCTCTCCTCATTCTTTCCCTCCGGATCAAACGCTGGAGCGTAAGTCCATAGTAACTGAAGTAAATAGTAAGCCCTGTAAAAATGAGCCGAGCCATAGACATTTTTCCAGTCACCGCTGTTGACATCGGTCCTTTCAATTTTGTCCAATATTTCCAGGCAAAAGTTGGCATTATATATAGGCAGGTAGGCCGAAGACCAATCATTGGGATATGCATAATCGAAAGCTTCCCATTTGTACAGCAACTTCATTTCCGGTAAAAGAGCCTTATAATTGTTGTCCAGCAGAAAATAATCATCAGCTGCCGATTCAGCATATGAAGGTGTTCTTCGCTCATTCATATAGCCAAAATCATCCAGTATCTCCTGCAGGTCCCGTATCGATGCCGGAACCTGATAGGCATTGCTATTCTTTGGATCAAGGTAATGGCTGCAGGAAGTACATGCAACCAGACAGCATAAAATAAAATATATCGTCAATTTCATACAGCAAATGGTTAAAAGCTGGCACGAAGGCCAAGTGAATAATTTTTCTGCAAAGGAATCGCTTCGGGATTATCTGGATCAAGCCCGCGCCGGTTTGCACGCCAGATAATTCCTAGATTGGCCGCATTGGCAAATAATTGTATATTATTGATCCCTCTGTTTATTTTAGGCAAATTATAGGTCAGGTTGATAAACTGGAGTCGGATATGGTCGCCCTTTTCAACAAGGATTTCACTAGCACCATAAAACGCATCCCTCCCGGGCATAGTCAATGGAAATTCCAAAGATGGCACGTTGGTATGGTCTCCTTTTTGCTGCCAACGATCATAATAATCGGGATGAACCGTTCCATAATTGATAAGAGCACTTGAAGTGAACGAAGATCTCCGAAAGTAATAGCCCATGCGATAACTCAAATTGAAAGACAGACTCAGATTCTTATAGGAAAATGTATTCAACCAGCCACCATAATGAACAGGTATGGCAGAACCAATAAAATGGGCTGAACCACCCTCCCCCGCACTTCCTATTGAACCTTCATTAATTGCAGTATAGTCCGTCGATATTTCCCCATTCCATACTCCCTGCGGATTTCCGTTATCGTCAAGGCCTTTCCAGATAAATGCCGCAAGACCATACAGTGGATAGCCAATAACCGGATTGATCTGAGTGCCAGAAGCATTTACCATACGATAGAGCTGACTTTGGTCATTGGGGTAGTAATAAGCAGTTGTCTTGTTATTATTGTAATTATAGATCAGCGACGACTGCCATCCCAATACACCTGATTTTAGGTCATAATTTAGCTGTACATCCAATCCTTTTCCTTTCATTGCCGCTACATTCTGGATGATCGTTCCCCTAGCGCCCCAGCTCGTATAATCATAATTGGTCTCGCCATAGAGATCGGATCCATTTTTAATATAGTATTCTATGGAACCGGAAAGCGGGAAATCTTTTAGCGCGAACTCCAGTCCCGTATTCAGTTGCATCACTTCTTCCCAGCGCAAAGAAGGGTTGTTGATTGTTCCGATCCTTCCATAAGGCAACGAACCATTGATGGTTGAATTTGTCGCCGAACCGCTAATCGGTAAGGCCGACCGGCTCAAATCAACATTACCACTATAACCCAATGTTGCTTTAAGCTTTAGATAATTTAAAGGAAGTTTCTCAAAAAACGATTCTTTGGACAGCACATAGCCCGCGCCTAAAGACCAAAGCGGCTTCCATTTGTCATTCGTCGCTACGCCATAAATATTCGAACCATCTCTTCTTATATTTCCACTGAGCATATAACGATCTTTCCAGGTATAATGAAAATTTCCGTAAACACTCACAAATCTATTCAGTCTGGTTGGAGACAAATTTGGAGTTCCCATTATTGTACCCGAACTTCCGAAAGGTTTCTTGAGATAACTCGTTGTAAAATCAACTGGAACCATGGATAGCGGATCCTCACGATAACCATAATAGACCATGCTATTGCCCCATGCCTTTGTTTGCCGCATCTCCAGTCCGGCCATCGCAATGAAAGCATGCTGGCCTACCTTTTTATTAAAATCAAATTGACTTCTAAAAGCATAAGATTCTTGGTTATTGCCTGTTTTCCATAAAATATCCCCATAAGGTACGATGTAAGTTACCTTTCCTGTGGTTTCATTGATCTGACTGAACGTATTCACCATATCGCGCACAAAATAACTTTCTTTCATATAATGGTTATCGATCAGTCCGTCTTGACGCAGACGCTGGTAATTGGCTTTAAACATGCCACCGGAAAAAAGCTTAATACCGATACCAATATTTGCGATATATTCTTGGATCGTATTCGTTTCTGTATTGTATTTAAAATCCTCGACGGGATAGTAATTCCAGTCAAATAACCGTCCTTTTCCTACTGTATCCAGCACTGTTTTTCCATAGTTTTCATAAAATGCCGCTGGGCTGCCGTTCTCATCAAACAAAGACAGATAGGGTACCACATACTGGTTGCCCACACTTGCAAGTGTAGCATAAGAAGGAATATTGCTATTCCTATTTTTTTTATTGGAATAAGATGCTGACACATTAACGTTCAACCATTTATTCAAGGTCATCGTATTGGCAAGCCTAATGGTTTTACGTGCAGCCGGCCGGCTATAATTATCTTTCTGCCAGTCCTGCCCCAGCGCAAGAGTCCAGCTATTGGATGCGCCCCCTCCTGAGATATTTAGTCCCAATTGCTGCGTCTGTGCAGGTTTATAAAAATAGCTGCGATACTGCTGCCTCAGGTCAGACTTTAGGTAAAACGCTTTACGAGACTGATATACATCATCCGAGATTTCATTTTTACGCCTTTTATCCAACCAATAAACGATAGGCGAAACAGGTGGCCCATCCCAGCTGTTCAGCCGGCTATCAAACTGGCCAGCAGCAAACAGCATTTCCTCTAGGTCAATATAATCCTTATTGCCCACTATAGCCAATGGAGAAAGATCAGGCTTTTCCTTAACACTGGTGTTGAAATTTAGATCAAGGCGTGTCTTTCCATCCATTTTTGACCTTTTTGTAGTTAGTACAATCACTCCATTTCCACCCCGGGCCCCATAGATCGAAGTCGCCTCAGCATCTTTCAGTACTGTTACAGATTCAATATCGTTCGGATTGATATTGTTGATATCCCCTTCATAGACAAATTCATCCAATACGATTAAGGGATCCAGTGGACCGTTTATGGTACCATATCCACGTACGGTGATCCCCAGTTTATTCTGCGGATTGAGATTGGTTTTTCCTTTTTGGAAAACAAGTCCATTTGTTACCCCTTCTAAGCGATCCAGGATATTCATTCCAACCTGCTTTTCTAGTAGATCTTTTTTAAGTACCGTTACAGAGCCATTGATCTGGTTGACCTTTAGTCTTTGATAGCCTGTACTGATCTCAACTTCAGCCAATTGATTTGTTAGCTCTTTTAGCACCACAACGAGGTTATCATCGTTTCCGCGAGCTATTATAGTTTCCGGCTGGTATCCGATCAGGGAAAAGCGTATCGAATCATTTAGTCCGGCCTTTACAGTAAATTTCCCGGCATTGTCCGAGCGCACAGAGCTACTTTTTGAAACCACATTTACATTTGCCAGCGGTGTGCCACTGGAATTCAGAATCTTACCTTTCCATAATCTTTCGCGAGTTTGGCCTGTGGCAAAATGAAGGAGGATAAGAATATAACAAAAGACTTTTAGCATATACTTCATTTTGTTCTCCTTTCTTTTAATGCTTTTTCGCTGTTTTTATAAAAAGAAAGATCCAATATTTCTATCATCGCCTTAAATTCGCGAATAGAACCTAAAGACAAGACCCTGCCCTTTGGAGAAATCAGGACATAATGGGGAATGCTTCGATGTTGAAAATATTGATTTAATATAGTGTCCTGAAAAATCTGAGGCATATCCATTGCGTAGGGAAAACGATTATGATAGCGTTCAAAGAAAGCTGCAATACTTTCTTTGGTATCCCTATTGCCTTTTTGATTAACTAGGACAATCGCCACATTGTCTTTCAAGGCTCGATGTAGGCTATCAATTTTTGGGAATCCCTTAACACAGACAGTACACCAGGTCGCCCAAAAATCCAATAGGATAAATTTCCCTTTTGATTGATGAAAGTTAAATTCAGCAGTATTACCATCTTTAAGTCCGAGATACGAAGTAGACCAAAATTTATCCGGTAACCTATCACCAACCTGGAGCCCTTTTATTTTATCCAGCCCATCGGCCCCGCTGTCCTTGCGGGGCGTCTGAGCTGATAAACTAAACATAGAAACCATCAGTGCTAATAAAGCTAGAGCTCTGATGCTCTTCAATGCCTTAAAAGAAAATTTACATGATTGAAAAACTAGGCTTAAAAACATCCATGTCAAAATCATTCGATATGCGCTCTTAAAACTTGTACCTATTGAGAAACATTTTAAAGCCTGCTGAGCGACTTGACGCACCAAAGCAAGCTGAGTACTGGCCCGTGTTACTTTAACCTCACAGATCAGATTAAAACACGTTAAAATCAATAGCTTCAATCTCCATCCATCTATCGATTCGAAATCTTTCGTACGCTTAAAAGCTCCATTTTTCTGCGTGTGGCTTGTGCAATGCTTTAGTCGTTCTTGTGTATAACAAGGGCTTAGGAAGGGTGAACCTAGGGTCACGCTATAGTCAAGCTTGTGTGTTTCTTGTGTCGACCTATAGTGGAGCATTATTTGACCAATACCCGTCAAATTTCTACATTTCATCGGATTTTCATCGGGTCGGCATCGGGTTTTGATCGGTATAGCCCGATGAAATCCCGATGAAAATTCAATGCCAGTAGCATGAAAGGCAGAAGCTAGGGCGAAGTTGGGCAGACAAAAGTCCGAAGAAGTCTCCATCTGTGTTAGGTTTTGAAAGTCGCTCGTGTATCGCTTTTTTTGCAGGATCAAAGTACCTTTAAAGTACGTTTTTCCTTGTCTAATTTTCTTGCGCAACAGATGTGTAAATAGTACTATATCTGTGCTTAAGTAGTGCTTAACAGGTACTTGAAATATATAGGTTATATAGGCCTTTAAAAAGGCTATTAATTTCAGGGTATTCATCATTTTTTTTTAGTGGTTACTTCGATAGCCGACCGAAAAACTCAGCGACCTTTCTGCTCAACTCTAGCTCTTTTCCGATGCGTTCTTTTGCTTCTGCAGACAGCTGTAATGTACTCAGATCTATATGGTGATGATTGGCGATACAATAAGCAATCAATACGCGATACAAGGCAGCTACAAATTCTTGTACTTCCTCATCTTTTTTGAGCCTATTTTCTCCTATGTCACCATCAAGATATGTGCGCAATAGCTGGAATACAATAGCAGAAATAGCCTCTAGCGCATAGTGATCCCAGAATGCCTCAATATCCTTAATAGGATCATAATCGACCTTATGGACATCATAAATCATTCGATCAAAAGCAAATTGTAGCGCTAAGATTCTATTCATTTTTCAGTAGATAAATCATAACCGAGAGTACATAGCATGCCCCTTCAGATCGAAATCAGCTTTTTTTGGAGCTGGTGTTACTCAGTTCACATTCAGTAATAATTAATTCATTCTGGAAGCCAAACCGCGTTTGAATGAGGGGTCACAAGGTATATAATTGGCGTTACGCGATTCATAGCAAGAGAAGCCAAATCTTATTTGGCCAAACCAGCCGAGCTACTCGGGGGCTGTGATGATGTTTTTTGATTGTTGTTTTTTGTTCATAACTCGTTTATTTATAAAAACGAGTCTATCAGCAGGTAGAGAAACCAACAATGGCGTGACATCCAACCTACTGCTTATGGGGCCGTGAGAAGCCTTTGGAACGGTAAGCGGACGCCACGCCATTGCCGACGGGCGTTTGATTCCACTTATCGCCTTGTTCCAAATTGAAATTTCTCACGTTCCATAAACAAGACTCATAAGTGCATCCACCTGTATGAGATGGAGCAAATCTATTGTTTTAATTAACAAAAGACAAATTATTTACGCAAAAAACAGCTTTAGACTAATCATAAATCTGTTGTTATCGACAATAATTTGTATCTTTATATGCAAAGGTAAAAAACCAATTATTTCAAAAAAAATGGTAAAAAACCGGTAAAATACCAAACTTATAAAATTCTATAAAATGGGCGTTGCATTTCAAGAAGAGAAAATACACGAAGGAAAAAATCTAAAAAGAATTCGTGAAATCATGGGTGTGAAACAGGAGGCTTTAGGGCAAAAATGCGAAAGTAAATTTGATCAAAGACGAATTTCTGAGTTTGAAAATTCATGGACTATTTCTGAGCCAAATTTAAAGGAATTAGCGGATGCGTTGGGTGTAACCGTTGAATTTATTCGCGCCTTCAATGAAGAGAAAGCCATATTTAATATCCAAAACAACAACACATTTACCGTTTCGGAAAATTCGTTTGGGCTTAGCAATCAACCAAATGTTACCTATAACAGCCTTGGAAAAGTAGAGATGCTTCTAGAAAAACTCGTTCAAGATCATGCTGTTAAGACTAAAGCAATTTTGGATTTGACTAAAGTGGTTTCTGATTTGGCGGAAGAGGTGAAGAGGTTGAAGACCCAATAGATTACACTTTACAAAGTACCAGTACCCTATTTTGTTCATCTTTTGTAAAATTCATCAAAAGAAATAAACCTATAAGTTTATTTAATGAAAATTGTTGATATATTTGCCAGTAGACTATTTGCCATTCATTATGCTGATCAAAAAGATAATGAATACGATAGATTGATGGATTTGTGGAATGATATTGATTATATAGTACAGTTTTTAAAAGAAAACACACAAGACATTCCTCCGAAATTGGATGTATACCAACTAGCGGAAGATATACTGGATAATCGCGAAGATATCGAAGACAATATACTATACAATCTAGAGCGATTAGACGGGTTTTTCAAACCATTGGATAATAATCAAATTGGTGAATTTGATTTATTAAGAAGTAAGGGAAGAAAAAATGTATTGAGATTGTATGCGCTTAGACTATCAGAAAATGTCTATGTAATTACTGGAGGAGCCATTAAATTACCGCTTCAACACTTGATGCAACATAGAGAACATACACGTATTGAATTGATTAAAATCAACAAATTCAAAGACGATCTGTCTGAACAGGGAATTTTTGATGAAGATGCTTTTTATGAATTTATTAATGAATAATTAACAGTAATGATGAGTGAAGTAAATTTTGACAAGTTTTTAACTATAGTCTCTGATGAAAAAGTTGACAGTATTGAACGTGCAAAAGCGAGGCAAAAGAGAAGAAAACACTTGCGTGCTTCTCAACGTATAGCACTGCATATTCTGCGACAATTGGATCAATTAGGCTGGTCTCAAAAGAAATTAGCTCAGCAGATGGGCGTTAGTCCGCAATTGGTCAATAAATGGATGAAAGGAAATGAAAACTTTACCTTGGAGACACTGTATAGTCTGAGCGAGTGTTTGAATATTGAATTGATCGAGATTAAATCTTTAAGAGAAAACAAAGAAATAGCTGATATTCTCTCTATCCCTTCAAGCCATTATGAACGGACTGCAAAGATTATAAAACTTCGGGTGCGGACTTCAATTACGCAGAAATCACCATATACCAATCAATCTATTGCACGATAAAATGAAAAAGAAAGATGAGTCATTTTCTTTTAAGCTAGTTCGTATTGAGGAGAAACAGTTCTCTGTCTTTGAAGATGGAATTAATTCAGAGCAAATTAACCAAAAGGTCGGTGTCGGATTCAATGTTGATATAGAGAACAATATCATTGCTTCGGCTATACACTACTTATTAGAGGCTGTTGATAAACCATTTATCAATATAGAAGTGGTGTGTTACTTTGAGCTAACAGCAAAAGATTTCAAAAAACTATTAAAATCAGATAAACGTGTTGAGATCCCTAGCGGCTTTGCAAAGCATCTTGCGAATATTAGCGCAGGAACAACCCGTGGCATTCTATTCGCAAATACTAAAGACACACCTTTTAACAGCTACTATATGAGCCTCATCAACCTCACAGAATTTATTGAAGACAATATTGAGATAGAGATTGAATGATAAATAAAAATCTAACCGCCCGAAGTAGCACATGTTAAAAGAATCTATAAGGGATAATTATGGCCTTAAGATAGCTTCCCGGCTTCCAAGGCCCGATACCCTGAATCGCTGATGTGATTTGGCTTCTGATCTTAATAGGAATACCTGATCATATTAAAACTTACTGAGTCTACCATCCTTATTTACCATAAATCGTAAATTAATTATGGAAGACTTTAATTGAGCAATTAAATTGTCTGGCAGGTCTATCTGCCGATAAACAGCTTTCATAAATTGGTCCATTTTAAGAAAATGGCATAGGGGCCAATTCCTTTGTATCGGAGTCGTAGGAAATCAATTCGCCATTGGCACGAAACCTTTTTCCACTTTGGAGAATACCAGCTAAATAGTGCTCCTCATAACGGCTCTCCTTATTCCAGCCCTCCCATTTCCCTTCTCTTTCATTATCTTTTAACTCACTTTCAATATAATCACCATTGTCATAATCGAAGCGAATAAATCCATTCCCCCGTTTCAAAGATAATTTCCCAAAGAATCCAAATACAGCAGGTAATATGGTTTGGTTATAGGGACCCCAGTAAATGGATTTTGTCCGGATTCCACTTGTGTAACTAACATTTTCAGTTTACCCGTAGGATGGTAATAATAAGATGAATCAATAGCTGAACCATTGGTATCGAATTTTTCCAAACTTTTCAGCTGTCCATTTGGATAATATACTGTCGACTCCCCGACATACTTCCACCCGAAAACCCCAGCTGAGCTATCACGGCTATAAGCGAAGGATTTCATGGAATCAGTAGCTGTATAATAGCTAACTATATTAAAAAATCCATTCGATTCATCTCCTACAGGAACAATACATTGATAAGAGTGAGATGCTAGTTTTGTTCGTACCGGATTTCCTGATTTATCAAAGTAATTCACTATCGTATCGCTAATAAATACTTTTCCCCTTGCTTTGGAAGAAAAAGCTTGCGTATTAGCTCCTATCAAAACAAGCACCATTAAAACTAAAATCGATCTTTTCATAAAATATACCAGCGTTAATAAGGACGAAAATACGGCTTTTTCCATAATATAATACCAAAATAAAAGCGGCAACTTCTTTCGAAATTGCCGCTTTCAAACTATATTACTAATTAGGGAAATTATTTAACGTCCCACCAAACTGGCTCATATAAAAACTTGATACCAGGAAAGTTACCATTACTTGTCACTTCATTTTGAGGATATGGCAAACGTAATGGCCAACGTCCAGCTCCCAAACGAGAAGCTACAGAAACCTCAAAGAAAGTCGGATATCCCGTTCTTCTCCATTCTGACCAAGCTTCAAAACCTTGACTACCACACATGGCATAATACTTTTGTGTAATAATTGATTCTAACTTAGCTGCAGCCGATTTGTCCGAGAAGTCTTTTGCATCAACAGCATTAGCCAAATAAACATTTGATTCCGCATCTGTTAATTTAGCAGCTTTGAAACTTTCTTTTACGCCTTGATTAAACAACGCAGTTGCATCTCCACTAGCCCAACCCCTTACAATCGCCTCTGCTTGCAAAAATTTTGATTCCGCACTTGAGAATAACCATACAGGCGCCAAAGCTGACTGAGAATCATTTGCATTTCCAGCAACTAGAGCTGATGGAGGAGAAACTAATTTGTCAGAGTTAATCTCAAATGATCCTTGCGGAATATAAGCAATTGTGTCCTGCTTAGGCAATTTGCTAAAGAAAGAGTAAAGTCTTGGATCGTTATTTCTTTTAAAAGCTTTAGCCACAGTTGCACTCGCTACGATATTCTGCGTTCTGCCTAAGCCAATCATCTCATTATACAAAGGATTTTCATTTCCACCAGTACTTGTATAAGTGATTGATACTCCTTTACTCAAGAAAGTTGCCTTGCTATCGTAAAGCGCCTTCACACCAGCAGCTGCTTTAGTCGCATTCTTTTCACTCAATCTCAAATATGCTTTAAGCTTAAGTGTATTTCCAAAAGCAGTCCATTGTGTTAGATCACCACCAAACAACATATCCTGAGTCCCTACTGCATTTGCGTTAGGTATTTTCAACAATGCCAACCCTTTATCTACGAAATTAAATACAGAGTCGTAAACAACTTCTTGTGAATCATATTTGGGGCTTCTATGCTCTGCACCTGTCAAGGCTTCAGCAACTGGAACATCACCAAAAGCATCAGTTGCTACTTGGAATGTATATGCTTTTAACAAATAAGCAATACCTTTATAATATTCATTTTTAGCCTCTTTGCTGTCAATGATCATCTGCGCATTGTTCAACGCGTTTCTGTACAAAGCAACCCAAGCTGTATTGGTATTTGCATTGGAAACCTGATATTGATCAACAGTTTTATACTGGGAAGAAGATGGACTTTGGGTCCAATATTGGGCCCAAATACTACCATAAACTTGAAGCGAGTTACCAACCACCTGACTGATAGAAGCTTCAACCGTAGGCAAAAGCAAACTAGGATCAGCTTTATCGGGATTATTTGGATTGGTGTTCACATCCAAAAATTTACTACATCCGGATAGCCCAAAAACTGCTGAGGCAACCAGAACAAGTCCAAGACTTTTTATTTTAATATTTTTAATATTCATTATGATCAAGAATTAGAATGATACTTTTACGTTGACACCATAATTACGTAATGAAGGTTGTGCTGTAAAGTCAAAACCTTGCGCATTTCCAGCTCCTGAAGAGTTTACTTCTGGATCGGCAAATTTGTTTGCTTTAGGTGTCCAAATAAATAAGTTATTACCAAAAAGACCGATGGTTGCAGCTCCAAATGGAGTTTTCTCTAATTGACGTTTTTTGAAGGTATAAGAAACTGTCAAATTGCGCAATTTCACATAAGAACCATCAATTACACTCATACCTGTCTGGAAATTATTTCCGTAGTAAGAAGCTTTATCATACTTTACAGAAGTATTTTCTGTAAAATTTCCATTTGCGTCCTGAATAACTGAATTCGGGTAGATCAGACCGATACGTTCACCACCTGTCTCTTCAGATGCTCCAACAAATGCAAGTGTATTTTTTGTTCTTGAGAAGAATACTCCACCTTGCTTAGCATCAAACAAAGCACTCAATGACCAATTTTTGTAAGTAACATTAGTACCCAGAGAAGCTTGATATTTTGGATTGTAAGATCCCAGATATTCCGCTTTTGAAGTCGCAATTGGCAAACCCGTTTTACCATCTACAATTGTACGTCCTTGAGGGTCTTTCGCTTCAGTAACAGCATAAAATTCACCATAAGGGCGACCTACAGCAGCCACGATAGACATTCCAGAGAAACCACCGACAGAAACTTGCTCAACGCCATCCATCAACTCAACGACTTTACTGTTATTTTTGGTATAGGTACCATATAATTCCCAGCTAAAATTGTCTGTTTTGACAGGTGTACCACGAAGTGTTAACTCAACACCTTTGTTTTGAACTTTACCCGCATTGATCACGCTAAATCCATAACCTGTCGATGCCGGAATAGGAATACTTAAAATCTGGTTTTTAGAGCTATTGTTATAATATGTAAAATCTACATATAATCTATTTTGTAAGAAACCTAACTCAGTACCAAGCTCAAATGAATTTGTAATTTCCGGTTTTAAGCCCGCGTTTCCAATAGTAGAGCTTGACATTAAAGCAGACACATTACCAAAAGGGAAAGTTGTACTACCAAATCCACCGTTGATTGTTGTACGAGCAAAAGTAGTCAACAACTGATATGGATCGGTATCTGATCCCACCTGCGCCCAGTTTGCACGGAATTTAGCGTAATTCCAAGTCTTTTTGATGTTCTCATTGAAAAGTTCAGAAAACACAAATGAACCACTTACACTAGGATAGAAGAACGAATTATTATCCTTAGGCAATGTAGAAGACCAATCATTACGACCTGTAACCTCTAAATACGCCATGTCTTTATAGGATATATTTGCATCCGCATATACACCTACTAACCTTCTATTAGACCAAGTATCTTCGATCAAATTTAATGGACCGTTTGAATTTGCTAAGTTATACCATCCTGGTACCACCAAACCACCACTAGCATTTGTAGCCGTACTGTTGCTTGTTGTTTTACGTTGACGGATATTATTACCGAGCATTAATGATCCTTTCCAATCGTCATTAAAATCATGCGTTGCAGTAGCCATAAAATCATGAACGATCTCATTAACATTAAATTGATCAATACGGTACGATCCTACGCCCGAAACACGGTTTCCATTGCTATAGGGAGCGGCCGCATCTGTTGCAACATAATTATATTTTGGAGACTCATTTCTACGACGATCCGAATAGTTGTCCAAACCAACGCGCTCTTGGAATGTCAACCAAGATGTTGGCTTGTAATCAATATTGAAATTACCAACAATACGGTTCACATCATTGTAGTTTTTGAAGTTATCCAATATCCAGTATGGGTTAAGTGTGTAAGCTCCATAATAACCATACTCATTACTGTGTACCAAACCGTTCGCATCTGTAAATCCATATGCATTGTAAGGATTGTTCAAATCTTTTAATCCTTTAATATCGATATCACGAGGTGTTTGTAAAATGGCATTGTAAACAGACCCACCACCTTGACCACCACCGACATTATTACTATTGATACGGTTATAGCTTACAGAAATTCCTGCTGAGAATTTATTTGAAAATTCAGTATTTCCATTAAAACGTACACCATACTTGTTATAGTTATCGTTTTTACCAGGATAAACACCATTTGAATTCAAGGCATTCAATCCCAAATAGAAGCTAGATTTTTCTGTTCCGCCAGCGAAACTCAAATTGTTATCCGAAGCAATACCGGTATCGAAGAAATCACGAACGTTGTTTTTTACAGCAGAATAAGGTTTTTGCTGTCTAACTCCGTTGATCGTTTGTCCCCATTCCTGCATCTTGCCTGTAAAGGCCGGCCCCCAAGAACCATTTTCCCTTGGATCGTTGACATAAGTTACATCTCCGTTAGCTTTGTTGATATTGTAATATCCCTGTCCATAGTCATTTTGGAAATCAGGTAATTTCAAAATGGATGAAAATGTATTTACAGTATTAAAAGTGATTTGATTCTTCGCACCTTTATTACCACTTTTCGTCGTGATGATCAAGGCACCATTTGATGCACGCGAACCATACAACGCCGCAGCAGCTGGACCTTTCAAGACAGTTACAGAAGCTATATCATCTGGATTGATATCATTCCCCCTATTTCCAAAATCCACACTTGACAAGTCGCTTGCTCCACCTACTTTACTTGTGTTATCGATAGGCATACCATCAACGACGATCAAAGCTTGGTTGTTACCGCTGATTGATGTTCCACCACGCAAAACGACACGGGATGAACTACCTGGAGAATTTGATGTGGATGTGATGTTTACACCTGCAACTTTACCGGCTAAAGAGTTGATCGCACTTGAATTTCCGCCCTCTCGCAATTCATCAGCTTTGATCGTTGGAGCAGAATAACCCAATGAACGTTTCTCGCGTTTAATTGCATTAGCAGTTACGACAACTTCTTGCAAAGCATTGTCTTGACCAGATAAAGAAACATTGAATACCGTGCTGTTGTTATTAACAATAATGGTTTTATCATCAAAACCAACGGAACGGAATACCACAACTTTGCCTGCAGGCACATTCAATGAATAATTACCATCAGTATCAGTCTGAGTAGCCTGATTAGTACCTTGTACAACTACTGTCACCCCTGGTATTGCTTTACCGTCAGCAGATGTAACACGACCACTAATCTTTTTTTCTTGAGCGAATGCAACCGAAGTCAAAATCATACCGCCAACAAGAAAACTTAGTAATGTTTGTTTCATGTTTTAGTTAGTTAATTTTATTATT
Organism: Sphingobacterium sp. UBA7253; assembly: GCF_002472745.1. Classification (NCBI taxonomy): domain Bacteria; kingdom Pseudomonadati; phylum Bacteroidota; class Sphingobacteriia; order Sphingobacteriales; family Sphingobacteriaceae; genus Sphingobacterium; species Sphingobacterium sp. UBA7253. The sequence continues at coordinate 25,104 of NZ_DKSP01000067.1, forward strand.
TTTTCTAATCCTATATATTGATATAAATTATATCCGTTATCATAACCGTCTAAACATAAATTGCCTAGACAATAAACAGCAAAAACATAACATGCTATTGCAGTTTATTCAGTAACAGTTGAAAATATTTTTGGAAAAGCGGGCCCCAGGTAGATGCAGGGTCAGTCCTTAGATAAATATCCAGCTGTAAAATTTGCTCTTTTCAGCATTTACAGTAAATAATAGTTAGTGCGATTTTTATTAGCGGTGTCAAATATAGAAAGCCAAAGTTGCTTTTACAAGTTTTTTAACATAATCTCCAGAAAGCAGGAAATACCGCAATAATAAGTTCACAATTTTACAAATTGTTACAAAAGAATCATTTTAGAATAAAAACTCTTCAAACAATTTTCAAACAGAATTTTATACGGAATGAATCATAATTAACAAAACATTAACAATGTTATAAGAAAACGTTAACATGTTATTCTATTATTTTTCTGTACTAAAACCGCATGTAGTTTATAATGATTCTAAACATTTCAAAATCGAGTTATAACAAAAAAAGACGCTCTACCTTCTCAGGCTGAGCGTCTTTCATATTGAGATTAAATAAATCTTAAGACGACTTATTTATTGATATTTAATCGATATACTCAAATTTGGTGTACGGAACCAAAACTGCAGGAATCTTAATTCCTTTTTCCGTTTGATTATTCTCCAATATCGCTGCAACGATACGTGGTAAAGCCAATGCCGAACCGTTCAACGTATGTGCCAGTTGCATCTTGCCATCGGCATTCTTAAAACGGACTTTCAAACGATTCGCTTGATAAGTTTCAAAATTGGAAACGGAAGATACCTCTAACCAACGTTTCTGAGCAGAACTATACACTTCCATATCATAGGTCAATGCAGAAGTAAAGCTCATATCTCCACCGCAAAGGCGCAATACACGGTAAGGAAGCTCTAATTTCTGCAACAGACGCTGCACGTATAAACTCATTTCTTCCAGCACTTCATAAGACTTTTCAGGATGTACAAGCTGTACCGTTTCCACTTTGTCAAATTGGTGTAACCGGTTTAACCCACGTACATGTGCCCCGTATGAACCTGCTTCACGACGGAAACATGGTGTATAAGCACAATGTTTGATTGGAAACTGTGCTTCTTTCACAATCTCGTCTCTATAAATGTTGGTGACCGGAACTTCAGCTGTAGGGATCAAATACAGATTGTCGTTACCCACATAGTACATCTGTCCTTCTTTATCCGGTAATTGTCCCGTAGCAAACGCTGACTCTTCATTGACCAAGATAGGCACCTGTACTTCCTCATATCCTTCTTCTGCTGCCTGATCCAAAAAGAAATTGATCAATGCGCGTTGCAATTTAGCACCTTTACCTTTATAGATAGGAAAACCTGCTCCGGCAACTTTTACACCAAGCTCTAAATCAACAATATCATATTTGTTCAACAATTCCCAATGCGGCAATGCATCTTCCGACAAAGCCGGGATTTCGCCATGGCTCAAAACAACTTCGTTGTCCTCAGCGCTTACACCTGCTGGAACGGATTGATGCGGTAAATTAGGTAATTGCACGATCTTCTCATTCAATTCCGCTTCAATTGTACCCAGTTGATCCAAAAGTTGCTTCACTTGCTCCTTATATCCCGAAGATTTGGATTTAACGGTTTCAGCTTCTTCTTTTTTACCTTGGCGCATCAGATCTCCAATCTGTTTTGCTGCCGCATTAGCCTCTGCCGAAAGTGCGTCAGATTCCGATTGGATCTTACGACGCTCTTCATCTAAACTGATGATTTCGTCGACCAATCCAATTTCCTTGAAATGCTTGACAGCCAATCTTTCGATTACCGTATCCCTGTTCTCACGGATATAATTTAATTGCAACATAATATAAATGTGTTATTTAAAATAGTGAACAAACTTAGATAAATTTGCCTTTATTTACAAGCAATTTTATTCCTAAACCACCATCCAAAAGGCTTTTTGACTACTTTACGGGCTCTATTTTCATTACACCGCATCGGCTAACATCCATCAGCCCATGGAAGACCAATCTTCCATGGAACCGATGTTTATAACCCATGATCCATAGAAAGAGCGTATCCATTAGACGCCTAATCGATACGCTCTATAATTCGATCTATATTCAAAGCCCTGTGCTGAGATTCAACCTGATGAATTCATGTGATGCGCATTTGCTAAGCAATGCTTACCTCATCGCATAAATAAACATCCTGAATGGCATGTAATAATGCGACGCCTTCATTCATTGGCTTTTGAAAAGCCTTACGCCCAGATATCAACCCCGTGCCACCTGCACGCTTGTTGATAACCGCAGTTTTTACAGCTTCCTGGATATCATTCTGTCCCGAAGCTCCACCAGAATTGATCAAGCCAGCCCGACCGGCAAAGCAATTAAGTACCTGGTAGCGGCATAAATCAATAGGGTGATCGGAAGAAAGCTGCGTATACATGCGTTCATCCAGCTTTCCATAACTACTTTTACCCATATTCAATGCTTTAAAGCCACCGTTCAATTCGGGTAGTTTTTGCTTAATAATATCCGCTTTGATCGTTACGCCCAAATGATTGGCCTGTCCGGTAAGATCCGCTGCTAAATGATAATCTTTATCACCTACTTTAAAGGCCGAGTTGCGCAGATAACACCATAATACCGTCGCCATCCCCAAAGAATGTGCTTCTTCAAATGCTTTTGCCACTTCTATAATCTGACGGTCTGATTCCTCAGATCCAAAATAGATGGTCGCCCCTACCGCAACTGCCCCCATATTCCAGGCTTCGCGAATTGTTCCGTACAAGATTTGGTCGGCTCGATTGGGATAGGTCAATAGTTCATTATGATTGATTTTAACCAGAAACGGAATCTTGTGTGCATACTTTCGGGCAACGGCTCCTAAAACACCAAAGGTAGATGCCACGGCATTGCAGTTTCCTTCCAAAGCTAGCCTGACAATATTTTCCGGATCAAAATACTGAGGATTTGGCGCAAAAGAAGCTCCTGCACTGTGTTCGATTCCCTGATCTACGGGCAATATCGAAAGATACCCGGTATTGGCTAACCGACCCGTTCCAAAAAGTTGCCCCAAACTCCGCAAGACCTGCGGGCTACGGTCACTCGAACTATATACTTGGTCAATAAATCCTGCTTGTGGAAGATGAAGTATTGTTTTGGAAACTGCGGGTTGATCAAATTCTAACAAATAACTCGCTTCAGCACCCAGATGTGCCTGTATTTTTTCAATGTATTGCATAATTTATTTAAAATAAAGTGATGGAGTTTACCATTATCTTTAAAATAAAACTCCAAAAAGCACAGAATGTTTTAGCGCATATTATATAGTAAAAAAAACTTAACTTTGACCATGTTATATTTAGTTCCGACACCTATTGGCAATCTGGAGGACATGACGTTCCGTGCGATCAATGTCCTGAAAGAAGTGGACCTCATCTTAGCAGAGGATACCAGGACCAGCGCTCCGCTTTTGAAGCATTTTGGAATCGACAAAAAAGTATTTGCGCATCATCAGCACAATGAACATAAAGCGGTATCTGAAATCATTAAATTCTTGAAAGAAGGGCAAAACATTGCATTGATTTCAGACGCAGGGACACCGGCGATCTCAGATCCTGGATTTTTGCTGGTGCGTGAAGCCATCAAAGAAGGGCTTGAAGTGCAGTGCTTACCAGGCGCAACAGCTTTCGTGCCAGCGCTTGTCAATTCGGGCCTTCCCAACGACCGTTTTTGCTTTGAAGGTTTTCTACCCGTCAAAAAAGGAAGGCAAACGCGCTTAAAAGCTTTGGCAGAGGAAAAAAGAACGATGATCTTCTACGAGTCGCCACATCGTATTCTCAAAACCATCGAAGAATTTATCACCGTTTTTGGAGCAGAAAGACAAGCTTCGATATCACGTGAACTGAGCAAACTCTATGAAGAAAATGTTCGCGGAACATTAACTGATTTAAAATTACACTTTGAAAACAATCCGATTAAAGGAGAATTTGTATTTTGTGTAGCGGGATTGGAATAAATTTTGACAATCTTTAGGTATTAAAAAGTATTTGACATGAACATGGAACAATTTGCACAGGACGGGCAGGACATAAAAATCATTGAAAAATTGGTTACTAAAGTCCAAGATATGCTTACTCCAGGGGAAAAAATAGATTATATTGCAGTTCAAAAGAAACCTGCAGTTACTATTTTACCAGATAGTATCACCATCAGTAATAAGCGCATATTTATGTGCGAATTTACTAAACTGGGTCTGGCTACTGATTTTGAAATCTTCGGTTGGCAAGATATCAAGGATATTGCCTTTAAGGAAGAAATATTCGGTTCAAAAGTTACGGTTATACCATTTACTGGCGAGAACTTAAGCATAGACTATATCCCTAAAGTTCAGGCTAGGAAATTGTATCAATATATTAAAGCCGCCCTTGAAAACTATAAAAAAGCGGAATTGGCTGCCGAAAAAGAAAAAATAGTCATTGCTCCAACAGTTGCAA
>NZ_DKSP01000066.1:0-1084 GCF_002472745.1 Sphingobacterium sp. UBA7253
ATCGGGGAGTCGCCAAATGTGCCGAAACAGCTTTAAAGGATTTGACATTTAGCTCTTTTATGTCGGCGAAATTTTTACTTCCTTTAGCGATAAAGAATGTTCGCCAATTGGTAATATCATCCGGATAGGTCGCTTCAAAATTAACTTTTCCCTGAGCATCGGTAGTTAGCTTTGGCTGCCAGAATGCATCATCGCGAAAGTTCACGCGCATTGTATTTCCAGATTCCAAATAGGGCATATCCACAGCACCTGTCGATGTCGCAGATGCTCCAGCTTTCATCTGAACCATCACCACGCCATTGGCGGCCCGCGCACCGTACAATCCCAGCATAGATTGATCTTTAATCACATTCAATGACGCGATAGTCGATGGATCAAGACTTGAAATATCACCTTCAAAAGGGACTCCGTCCACTAAAATCAATGGTTTTTCATTGGGGGCCGGACGAGCAGCGCCACGAATACGAATCCCTGCTACAGCCCCCTGCAGCATAGCTGTAGTCACCCCATCCATCCTAGCATTGATCGATTTCACTGCCGCAGTCAATGATTGCCTTTTTTGGACGCCATACCCCACAACAACCACTTCATCCAATTGATTTTCGCTTGGCTTTAATTCCACGAAATAATCTTTGCCACTGGAGACTTTGACCGTAGCGGTATTGTACCCTAAAGCAGCAATCTCAAGTACCGTATTTTTGTCATCGGAGAGCTCAAGTTCCACACTACCATCAAAGCTTGTGAAATATCGTTTTTTGGTATCCGGAACACTCACCTTAGCCCCAATTAATGGCGTATCCCCATCATAAACTAAGACCCTGGCGACCTTATTATTCTTTCTCTTCGTTCTAAAATCTTCCCGGTCTATTTTTAAGAGCTGCGGAACAATCTCTTGCCCATGGCTTATAGAATCCCGCAATGGGTTTTCTAAGGTACGCACAATAATTTCATCACGTACAAGTTTGTAAGCCAATCTTGCCGCTTGGGATGCATTGCTCCATTGAATAGAATCCAGCCGGAGATAATTCATCCCATTGGCTTTGAGTTTGATTGGCAAACTAAAAGAAGTTGAATCATCCTTTAC
>NZ_DKSP01000066.1:1112-4624 GCF_002472745.1 Sphingobacterium sp. UBA7253
ATATGCAATGTAACATCGCCGACTGGAAGATCTCCAAAAGTTCGATGTCCACCGTAAAATAGTCGAAAATACATTCTCTCTTCGACATTCGTCGGTTCAATAAAGATCAATGTAGGCCGAATGCCTTTCTGTTCAACATCATTGCCCAAAGTTAAATTCAATTTAAAAATAGCCTCATTTTTTCCTTTCTTCACCGTAGCAAATTGTGCTAGTCCCGTGCTATTTTGCATGATCTCTTTGAAAGTACGTTCTACGTTTGACTTGATATCCTCCAATGACCATATCTTCTCCTGAAAATCTAAATTTGGCTTGAAATCATACAGATCAATCCGCATAGGATTGCCATCCCAGCTTTTTTGCTTTTGATAATTTTTATAGATGCTATATTGATAGCCCCCCTCAATTTCAAAACGTCCAATTTTCGCTGTGTCAACCATGAGCGTACCTATTTTGGACACACCATTATAAATTTCTGTCCTTGGAAATGGTCCTACCATCAGTGGCACAGGAACCTGTGTACGCAAACGACTATCGTAAACGGTTTTTCTAAGGGGATTGAGGTAATAGAGATCTCCAGCTGTCTGGATATATGCTGGTCTCTCAATCAACACATGATTATTGGGTAATTGCCAGGCTCCAAAATTGTTGGTTACTGTAATCAACTGGCGCTTCAATTCAGTCAATTCATTAGTGTAGAGCTTACCACGTTCTTCTTTAGGTAATCGGTAAACCAAAATCTGGCCTTTGCTGAATGCTTTTTCGGGGTAGGTAAAACCAATCGTATCCTGTGAGGCATTAAAGGAAACAATGACCTTTTTCCCCTTTTCAAGATAAAAGCCACTTACACGAATGTCGCGATCCTTGGTCCTAAATCTAAAATCATGCTGCCCCGCAGAAACTTCAAAAATAGTATTGTTATTTTGTTGGTCTTGTTTAGCATAAGTCAGTACACCGTCTATCCAGACTAAATGTATCCCCTGCACTACACCATTTACAACGACATAAGGGGAAATCTGGCTCTTGACAGCATCTAAAGGAAGAGACTCCTGATAATAATCTTTGGGATATAAAAACCGATAAAAAGCCATCGTATCCAACTGCATGTCTCTAGACCATTTTACCCAATTTTGAAGAGCTCCCTGATGTGCCTTCTCATCATCATCCAAACTAAAATTAAGATTTTGTGAGACTCTTGCCCTTCGCATCAGACCACCCATAGTAATATTTGGAGCGGTTGCTGACCTAAATTTTGAGGTAAAACCATAGGCCATAATATCAACATCCTTCAAAGGTTTACCATTCTTATCCGTAACCGAAAGTTCCACGTCAGCCTTCTGCCCCGGATAAACTGTCGTCGCCGTGTTGACTGCCAAATTTAAATTCTTCTCCACATAGGGTAATTCTTCCTGGATAACTTTTGATTTTCCTCCAAAAAGATAGGTGATCTCCATGCTATACCCGTCTTTTCCACGGGCTAAAAATTTACTATTTAACGTGGTATGATAACCCGAAGCAATCGTACGACCAGCACGATGGACACGATACCAAAATGGAATCATAGCGGGATTATTGAAATGCAATATCACCGAATCCGCAGTTCGATAAAACCGATAATTCAGTTGTGCCTGTTCTTGATCCTCTAAATATACACTTTTACTCAATCCATTCGACTTGACAACAATTTCTTCAGCCTGCCAGGGTATAGAAACCAAATTAGGTAAACTCAAATTTTCAGTCTTCAGCATTTCGCGATGTTCACCTAATATCATTAGCTGAGCAGTTGTTGGCATCGCAACACCTTTTTCGAAATATTTCAGCTCTGCATGCCCGTCTTTTACAGCAATACGAATTTCTTTTTCGCTGTTGAGTATATTGAGGTCGAGACTTCGTTCAATTCTTTCATTATCTGAACTTAGATAAGTGCCAATAGCCCGAAATGTAAGACCAATGTCAGCCGGAAAAATTGAATCGGGTAATACAATTTCCTTTTCCGCCACATCTGCGAGCGAAACGCTCGTTTGCCATAAAGTATCTGGAATAAAATTAACCTTATTGGCTTTTACATCAAGCGTATAAAGTGGACTTGTCACAACACGCAAATCTACTTTCCCATCATATATGGGCATTTCATTTTCATTTAAAGCTTTTAGTTTCAGTCGCACACTGTCTCCTTTAGCATATTTCGTCTTTTCGGACGTCATATTAAAACTTAGGCTTTTTAACTCATAATCTTCATATCGGAAAGACTGTTGATGCAAGACGACTTTGGTTTTTGTAGATTCCAAAGAGATCCCATAATCTTTATCAAGGATAAGGCCAAGCCCCTTCAAATTAAATTCAAAGGTGTACATTCCCGGACGATAGGGAGCAAGTCGGGTCAAAACGGTATCTTTGGCATACCCATATCCACCTGTCAGACGTACGGCAATAGAATCACGGTAAGGTTTCCATTTTTCTTCCTCAAGATAAGCTTTAAATTTAACCTGCTCATTTGGCTTATACATTGGCTTGTTAAAAACCATAAAGCTTTCTGTCTGTTCAGTTTCCTGTTTATGAAAGAACCTCTTAATCTTAAACTTTGTTCTAAGCAAGCTATTTTTGATCCCTTTCCATAATGGAACCCTGTCTTTGTAAGGCCAACTCCGCTCTACACTCAGGTAATGATAGACACCCTTATGTTCAATACTGACAATATCGTCATTATTTGCATTGGCAACTTTATAGTAATGAAACTTCTTATCAAATGACATGCGACGTCCCTTCACTTTTACTTGTGCATCTTTTATAATCGTTCCCAGCGAATCGTATAGACAAATCGCAAAAGTTTCTGCTGGGATAATCTTGACATATAGGTTATCACTAATCAATTCCTGATAGATGAGATCAGCTCCACTGGCGCGGACCTGGACATAATTACCAGGAGGTAAAGTCGGCTGTGGACTTCCGGCCTTATACTTAAGAAAAAAATCGCTGAGCATAGTTTCATCGAATTTCTTCTCTCCCAAGTGAATTTTTCTTAAAACTTCTGGGCTCAGTTTATAAATATAATAGTCAGAAGATCCACGCGGACTATTGAATAAGGTCGATTGCCCACAAAGGACCACGGAATACAGAACAGCTAAAAAGCATACAACAATTGATTTCCATTTCATGTTTAAGATACTGGCTAAATTCTTTTAAAATAGATAAATTTACCTAAAGCCAAGTACTAGATTCTTTCATCCGGCACTTCAACTTTCGTGCAGGGATGCGAAGAATATCAAAATTCCATAAACGAAGAAAAAAAAATTATAACTTCAACCTACTTTTGACCGAATTTACAACTGCTGTTTCCGAGGGGAAGTCACCAGCTCCCGAACCGGAGGAACGATTCACCAAAGGCGGCTCCTCACCATATAGAGTATCGCGGGCAATGACTACCTTCTTGTCGAGATCTACATAGCTAATGATATAATTGCGCTGATAAGCTTTATCTCTTTGGCCGATTTTATTAACATACTCACCTTTTTCCT
>NZ_DKSP01000017.1:0-4467 GCF_002472745.1 Sphingobacterium sp. UBA7253
GCCCGCTCTGTGATGTTCAGTGCTTCAATGACTCCCGCTTCGGTGGCTTCAACATTGAAAGCTTTGGAAATTATTCAAAATGAGCCTGAGCATATTGAAAAATTATGGAAAAATACAGATTATGCCAAAGCACAATTACTGGATCATGGGTTTGATTTAGGTGCTACGGAAAGTCCTATTCTACCAATCTTTATTCGTAGTAATGAAAAAACGTTCTGGGTAACTAAAATGCTCCAAGATGATGGTGTATTCGTTAATCCAGTTGTTTCTCCGGCAGTTCCTGCGGAAGAGTCTTTGATCCGTTTTTCATTGATGGCGACACATACTTATGACCAAATCGACGAGGCTATTGAGAAGATGGTTAAAGTATTCAAACAAGCTGAAGTTGAAACATTAATATAAAATCTAATCGTATGATTCAGATTATACCCGTTGAAACAAAGAAACAAAGACGGCTGTTTATAGATTTCCCTCATAGTCTCTATGAGGGAAATCCTAATTATGTACCTGCCTTATTTCTTGAACAAAACGATTTGCTTTCCCCTGACAAGCATCCCTTTTATAAACATTCCCAAGCACAACCTTTTCTAGCATATCGTAACGATAAGATTGTTGGTCGTATATGTGCCATCTGGAACAACAACCATAATGCCTTTAATCATGTGAATGAAGGACAGTGGGGTTTTTTCGATTGTATAGATGATCAAGAAGTCGCAAACGCGTTATTTGAAACTGCAGAAAAATGGGTTAAAGCTAAAGGAGGGGATACGATCGTTGGGCCTATCAATTTATCGACCAATGATACCGTTGGTTTATTGGTGGACGGTTTTGATAAGCCTCCGGTGGCCATGATGCCCTACAATTCACCTTATTACATCGACTTGATTACCAATTCAGGCTATGGACATAAAGTGGATTTGAGAGCTTACTTGGTTATGGAAAAGTCTGCGGATAAACGCTCTGTATTGCTTTTGGATAGGCTGGAAGAGCGTTTGAAAAGATCTGGCATTACATTGCGTCAATTCAATGTGAAGGATTTTAAAAACGAGGCAGCAAAAGTTCGTGACATTTATAATAGAGCATGGGATAAAAATTCGGGTTTTGTTCCGATGACAGAGGACGAATTTAATTATACGGCCAAAGATTTAAAAATGATTCTCGATCCTCGTTTTGCTATCGTTGCAGAGAAGGATGGTGAGCTTGTTGGCTTTGGTCTAGGGATTCCAGATATCAATCAGATCCTTATCAAAGTGAAGCGCGGACGTCTACTTCCTACGGGTATTTTTAAATTGTTATTTGGAAAGAAAAAAATCAACTTGCTTCGTGTACTCATGTTAGGGGTATTGGAAGACTACCGTAAACTTGGTATTGAAGCATGTTTGTATGGCCGAATTATAAAAGAATCAAAAGATTCTAATATTAAGGGGGCCGAATGTTCATGGATGTTGGAGCATAATTACATGATGAACCACGCTATTGAGCAAATGAATGGAGAATTGTACAAACGTTATCGTTTGTATCAAAAATCATTATGATAGAAAAAGTATTAATCACCGGAGCGAGTGGTTTTGTAGGCTATCATTTGACAAGAGCAGCGAAAGACGCGGGGATGGAAGTTCATGCCGCGGTGAGGAAGTCAAGTGATGTTTCAGAAATTCGCTCTGTTGTAGATAAATTTGTTTATCCGGATTTCTCTGATGAAGAGTCTATCCGAGAATTACTGGAAGCGGAAAACTATACCTATGTTGTTCATGCTGCGGCAATGACTCGTGCCAAACATGAAGAAGATCTCGAAAAGGTCAATGTTGGTTATACAAAAAACTTGGCATCGGCTTGTTTTTCTTTAAAAACTCCCATCAAAAGATTTGTTTTCGTTAGTAGTCTTGCGGCGATCGGTCCTGTTGACTATGATGCTCAACTTATTGATGAAAGCAGCCCTTATCGTCCTGTTACGGCATATGGTCGTAGTAAGCGGAAAGCGGAGCTCGCGTTGAATGATTTTAAAGATCAGCCACTAACGATTTTGCGCCCTACTGCAGTATACGGCCCTCGTGAAAAGGATATTTTTATTGTTTTTAAAACAATGAATGGAGGCCTGGATGCTTATGTTGGTCGTTCTCCTCAAAAGCTTAGCTTTATTTATGTTGCCGACCTGGTGCAGGCGATTATTCATGCCTGTCGTTTTGACCAAGGTGGAAAGCAGGTGTATAGCCTTAGTGATGGACAGGTATATGGGCGTTATGAGTTGGCTAGGTTTTTCAAAGAGTTTAGTCAAAAGAAAATGATTCGTATGCATATTCCTTTGGGTGTAGTGAAGACTATCGCGGTTATTTTTGAACGTTTGTATAAAAATTCTAAAGCAATACCTGTACTATATCCGGAACGGCTGAATGAACTTACAGCTGAAAACTGGGGCTGTGATATCTCGGCGGCTCAACGTCAGCTACAATACCAACCTAAATATGATTTGAAGAAAGGCTTAATGGAGGCATTGGCTTGGTATAAGGAAAATAAATGGCTATAATCGCAGATAATGAGTGAGTTAAAAATAAATAAAAAACTTTTTCAGGATAGAAAGAGAACAAATATCTTAAGTGAACCCGAACAAAAACTTATTTCGTACCTTGTTCCTCGAATCCCCAATTGGATTACTTCGGATGGACTTACGGCAATTGGATTTTTAGGTTCCTTAATGATATTGGGGAGTTTTATACTGGCTGAATATGTTGATATTCGCTATTTACTTTTAGGAATCCCTGGTTTCTTTGTACAATGGTTTGGTGATTCATTAGATGGGCGTATCGCATTCTACCGCAATAAATCCCGTCGCTGGTACGGTTTCGCGCTGGATATTGTAATGGATTGGATCAGTACGGTTTTTATCGGATTGGGATATGTGCTGTATACCGTGGGTGACTTTAAGTATCTGGGATTTACATTGGTCGCATTATATGGCTGGGCAATGATCATTTCTCAGCTCAGGTATAGAATTACAGATAAGTATACGATAGACGCCGGAATTTTGGGGCCTACTGAAATTCGGGTGATTATTTCATTGGTTATGCTCTTCGAAGTTTTAATGCCTGGATCTATTAATTGGTGTGTACTGGTAATCTGTATTGCACTTTTTATAATTAATACAAATGATACACGTCTACTTCTTAAATTAGGCGATGAAAAAGATAAAGAGGATAAATTGAAAAAACAGCAGGAGGAGGCTATTTAACGATGTCTTCAAAAGTTATTACTTTTTTAAAAGCTCAACTTTCCGCCTTTTTAGGCGGATTGTTTGATTTTGGAGTATACTCTGCTTGTTATAAGCTACTTCATATCAGTGCTCCTTTTTCTAATGCTATTAGTGGTAGCCTTGGTGCTGTTGTTAATTTTTTGATCAATCGATACTGGTCCTTTGGTAGTACGCAAAAGTCCGTTGGGAGTCAGCTATGGAAATTTGTGATTGTCGTCTGTGGTAGTATTACATTGAAGTCTACAGGAATTCATTTTCTGGTGGATGTTTATCATTTAAACTTTTTGTTCTCGAAACTAGTCGTTGAGCTGCTCGTTTCTTTGGGCTTCAACTATACACTTCAACGTTTTTGGGTTTTTAAAGCGGAGGAGAAATAGTAATTTCCTTCTTTTTGCGAATCAGCTTTAGCTGGTTTCAGTTTCTTTTCTGTTTTCCGATTCTTTTGATCTCTCTTACTCTTTTCTTACCAAGTTTTGGTTTTGTAGGATGTTAATTTAGCTCTTGTTCTAGACTAAAAGGGCTTTTTAGCGTCTTATCTCTGTTATATTCCTTCAAATCGCTGTTGTTTTCTGTTTCTCTGGGGCAAATCCGAGGTGAAGCGTGCCACCATCTTATTTGTTGATTATATTTATTCGCTTTTATTTAGTTCCTCTTTAAGCTAGATTTTAACTGGTATTTAGTTAGCTTTAAGTTAGGGTTAGTTTAGCTATAACCTAAGCTATACCTAAACTAACCCTAACTAAACCCTATACTAAAATAAAAGTTGATCAAAGTTTACAATAAGTAATCCCTGGACCAAAATGACAGGATCTGGAGCCTTGCTTAAATTCTAAAAAGAATCCCGGGGAAGTCTTAAGGTCGCCATGCCATTCTCTGTTCCGTTGCGGTTGCGGTTCCCCATTACATCCTATTTCTATTATATCGATGGGATTAAACGTTGCGGATCTCTGTTGTTCTCTGTTCGGCTATGTTTGCGTTTTCCGATCTCCCTTTGCTATGCTGCGTCGGTGGGGCGATAGATCCGGCAGGTGCAATTCGGGATGTTTTCGTTGCTCGATGCCGCTATGTGGCCCAATCTGCCGGCCGGATCAGCCATCCCAGCCTTCCGATCACCTGTTTTACAAAAAGAATCTCGCACCGTTACAGGCAGTTAGGGACAAAATGAAATAAATAAGAACAAAAGGCTTGGAAGTTTGTTAGTAAACTCCCTATCTTTGCAC
>NZ_DKSP01000017.1:4598-4830 GCF_002472745.1 Sphingobacterium sp. UBA7253
AAACTCCCTATCTTTGCACCACTCCGCAAGGGAGGGACGGTTACTTCGAGAGAAGGAATCCTGAAAAAAGAAGGGTTTAAGAGAAGTCTGGCAGGATTTAAAATCCCGCTCAGTTTATTTTAAACGCGGAAATCGAAAAAAGGGAAAAGAAAAAAAACTTCAAAAAGTTTTTGGAAGTTCAGAAAAGATTTCTACCTTTGCAGTCCCAACGGAAACGAAGGGAAAAACAAAA
>NZ_DKSP01000059.1:0-297 GCF_002472745.1 Sphingobacterium sp. UBA7253
TGAATTACTAATTTTAAATAGAAGGAAAACAAATAAAAAGTTCATTTCAGTTTTATAACGATAATACAATATTAACCCACATCCATGGCAAACGAAATAAATATTGAAAATATACAACAACTCATTGATCTAGTTAATAATAATTATAATGATCACCCGCTAAAAAACATGGGAGTGTTGTTTGCAGCTGCTATGAATGACTGGCCAACACAAAATCAAACTAACATAAATGAATTCGTACAAGAGTTACAGAATTATTTTGGGACACCAATTACCAAAGACGTTATATTAAATAAG
>NZ_DKSP01000059.1:382-1198 GCF_002472745.1 Sphingobacterium sp. UBA7253
CGTTATATTAAATAAGGTTACTAGTCTTTCTGATGAAGATGCCTGGCGGAAAGAATCGGCCGCTTCCCTATTAGAATTTTTTGATCTCGCTGAAACACAATATCAAGAAAAAAATCTCGAACAACTCATTGGAGCAATTATCAAACACTACCAAGAACCTCCAAAAATCACTGATTCGATCAATCTTGTTGAAAAGTTTGGAGTATATGACGAAAAGTTGGATTTATCAGGATACCAATATCCGAGTTTAGATCTTTTCCCGCCCCAATTACACCCTTTAATTGAAAAAATTAATAAACAGGCTGCTCAATATGAACTTCCGCTATTATTAAATGACGAAGAAAATCTTACTTTTCAGGAACTATATGAGCACCCAAATCTGCTATTAGCTGGTACGATTGCTTCTGGTAAAACGCAGTTTATCTACAATCAATTGGTAATGTGGTTGTATAAATCCCATCCAGCACAGTTGAAACTGGTCATATGTAAAAGCAAACCAATTGACTACACTGCTTTTGCCAAACTTGAAAAACATTTTATAGCTGCATTACCCGGTGATCAATCTCCTGTTATCGATCACAATAAGGCTCTTTCAACAATTAATGCATTACTCATTGAATGTGAGCAAAGACAAGAGTTATTTCAAAAAGCAGGTGTAAAATCAATTACAGATTATAATAATAAATTTGTCCATAGAACACTCGACCCATTACTAGGTCATCGTTATCTGCCTGACATCGTATTAATAATGGACGACCTGCAAACATTCTTAGAAGATGACACAATAAGGTCTTTGATCGTATTGACGCAAAAAAA
>NZ_DKSP01000059.1:1264-10412 GCF_002472745.1 Sphingobacterium sp. UBA7253
GTATTGACGCAAAAAAACTTGTATACAGGAATCTATCTATTGGCTGTAACAAGCCAAATAATGGCTAGAAATATTTCGCCACAGTTGCGCGCTAACTTTAGTTTCAGAATTGGTATGAAACTCATGTCCCAAAATGAATCTAAAAAGATATTGGACCGTATCGGTGCGGAAAAACTAACGTCCTCGGGACAGTTAGTCTACGAACGTGGTGAAAAACTCATGAAAGGCCATCAACCTTATTTGGATTACCTATACTTATCATCAATCTGTGAGTACATTGGAAGCCAGCGCGGGTATCCTTCTCCTTACCTCCTACCTGAATATCGCTTTGCCGAAAATATACCGGTGGTATTTGATCCAAAAGATAAGGATCAATTCTTTGAAGAAGCTGCTCGATTGATTGTGATGTACCAGCAAGGATCTACATCATTAATACAACGTAAATTAAAGCTTGGATACAACCGTTCTGGTCGCATAATAGACCAGCTAGAAGCTGCAGGAATAATTGGTCCATTTGAAGGAAGTAAACCGAGAGAAGTTTTATTTCCAGACGAATATGCGCTGGAACAATACTTAGAAAAACTTGCGACACATAATAACTTAGAATATACTCCTCCAAGTTTATACAATAATTCAAAAAAGATTTTAAATACACCCATCGAACCTGAATTGTCTATGAACAAAATTGACGATTTAAAGCGCGAGCCCATTTACCCTAAGAATAAACCAATTGTTTCTAAAAAAAATAAGGGTAAAGTATTCGTATTCCTCCTTATTGTAGTTGTTATACTTGCTTTTTTCTATTGGATGGGCAAACAGTAAACTCTGTTACGGTAAACCGTAAATATTACCAATTATAAGACGCTATTTTTGTTACAACAAATTATCTGTTAATAATGCGTAAACATTGCTTTTATAGAAAAACATTGATAAATTAGAAAATAGGATTATTAACCTTACTGACATAGTTTAAAAACCTCATTGCCAGTATAATTTCAGACATTCGGTATAAAAAGTTAATGGGAACCTTTTTTATAATTTTGATTTTTATTGTGATTGCTATAGCTGCCTCAAGTAAAAAAAATAAAAAGAATCAACAGCAGCAATATTATGCTCCGCCAAAGCCTCAAGAGCAGCCAACTGCAGCGGAAATGAAGAACGCAAACTTCTACTATAGTGAGGGTTGGCGTAAATATTTAATCAAGCACCATGGTAAGTATGAATTGTGGCCACCAAACTTTTTTGAAATTGCTGCCCTTGCTTTACGTAAACTTTCCATCAAGGAAAACTATGATCTTAAAATCCATTTTAATCATAGAGATGGATCTCAACTGCTTTACAACCTTACTTTAAGGCTATTAAGAAATCGTCAATACAATAGCGAGAATGTATGTAAAGCCTATAGGATAGTGATTGATACGATTCAAAAACTGCCTGTATCATCGCCAGCACCTCCCATTCCTAGATTTAGTGAAGAGAAGTCCGCTACTGCAATCTTACAAGATAACAAGAATGTTGTTATGAATAACGTGATATCAACAATCCAACCATTACCTAAACCACAAGCAATAAAAAGCGACGAGGAAACCGCTGATGATAAACCTTCCAAAGTAGAAACTCCCATTCAAATAGAAGATAGTAAAGCTGAAAAAGAGCAACAACGTGAGATTACGTCTATATTGGATTCTTTAAATGCGAAAAATATATCGGACGAAACACCCAATGATATTATTGACGTTACGGGTCATCAGGAAGAAATTATATCAACTCAAACCTATAATATAGATACTAGCACAATTACCTATTTTGAACCTTCTTTAAATATCGAAGAAGTATTAGCAAAATTGGATAGTTCTAATCTTTTTGCAGTTCCAGAGGAAAGGCCAAGCGCACAACCAATCCAACACAGCTATTCGGAAGGGTTTGAGAATAATTATAACTATGACGACTATTTACTCGGCAAGCGTTATAAAGATAAAATGGGACTCTCAAAAGCTCAAGTGAGTCTAATCAATAAGCTAAATGGAGTAAATAATGTTTTTCTAGAAGTTGAGGGATGCTGTATAGAGACGATTACCCTCTTTCTCAGTTGTGAAAAAAAATTAAGAGCTAACCTCACAAAAAAAGATTCTAACCTGAAAAAGGAAATCGAAAACCTTGTTGAAAGTGCGCGCAAAATCTCAAGAGTAACGAAGGAAGGTGCTTGGATGTTTGATAGTTATTATAATCAAAAATATGTAAATGACATAATCTCGCAGCAAGTGTATTACACAATATTCAAAAGAGCCGAGATTTTAGTAAGGGAAAATTGGGGACATAAACGAAAAGTATCTGGTGAATTTGCTCAAACTTTTACTGGTCTAAGCGATATTTTCGAGGATCGAGTAGGCTCTGCTGTGAATACGATTTTGGAAGGCCTAAAGTCCTCCATCAAAGATCCAGATCTAGCGACTGAGATCGAATTAAATAGGATGAATACAACGCGTTGGAAATCCAAATTTGATATTTTAAAGCATGATGTAAACCAAGAAAATATAGTCGAGTTTGGACAGAAAATCCATACGCTTTTTGAGCAGAATCAACTAAACCCTTCTGCGGAAAACATTTACTATGAAGCGTGTAAAATAGCATATACCATAGATAAAAATGAAGCCATAAGGCTTTACTTGCATTACCTGTACGCTGATCTCCAATCTGATAAAATTGACGACAAACAGCTCACAAAAACAATTCACAAGGCACTTTTTAAAAATGATCACCACGAACAGGCTTTTAACGAGATTATACAACAATTAAAAGAAGATCGCAATCTCGGTACAGCAATTGAAAAGGTAGATTCTATATATGCTCCAATCCGAAGAAAAATAGAATTGAATATCGAAGCAATCAAAACAGTTCAGGAACAGGATAAAAATACCGTTGAGCTCCTAAACAACTATCTTCAAGATGAGGAAGAAGTCGTAGAGAATGTACCAGTTGTAAATAGCAGCGAAGTTGAAAGCTCGAAGACGGAAGTAGAATCTACCGAGATTGAATCTGATCCCAACAACTTATTTGTTGACGAGATTGATCTCTCATTAGATCAACGCGAATTGATCGGTTTATTTACAGCAAATAGTTTTGAACTGACTCAAGAATACCTAGCGAATTTTTGTAAAACGAGAGGGTTAAGGTCTGGCCCTATGATCAACGATATTAACGAGATCTGTTATGAAATTTTAGATGATACGCTGATCGAAGAGCGTGACGAAGAATATTTGGACATGAATGAGGATTATTATAAAATGATTATTAAAGCATGAAACTAGCAGTAAAACCTAAAGAAGCCACCGCTATTATTAATTCATTACTTAGCGGTGTAGTGCCAAGAATCGGGGTACAACATATTACAGTAGGACGTTCGGATGAAGTGGATGCATTCATCAAAGCACTAGACGATGTAAAAAATGGCCATAGCATGGTTAAATTCTGGATAGGTGACTTTGGATCAGGAAAATCCTTTATGCTCCACCTGCTCAATACGGTAGCATTGAAACAGAAGTTTGTGGTGTCAACAGCAGACTTCACACCGGATAATCGCCTATATTCAAATGATGGGAAAGCGCTCGTGCTTTATACAGCTATCATGGATAATATTGCCATACAAACAAAACCAGAAGGTGGCGCTTTAGCAACGCTACTGGAAAAATGGATTGAACAGGTGGTCGCTACTACGGCAGTGGAAAATAACCTCTCTCTTGTCCAAATACGGGAAGAACAGTATTTGAACCTCGTAAAAAACAAAATTATGCAGTCAATCAATGAACTGACTGATGTTGGTGGATTTGACTTTGCGAGTGTAATCATGAAATATTACGAAGGATATATCAATGATGACGAGCTACTGAAAAGAAATGCATTAAGATGGTTAAAAGGCCAATATAAAACGAAGACTGAGGCTCGACAAGACCTTGGGGTCCGTGAAGTGATTAACGATTTGAACTTCTACGACATGCTCAAAAATTTCACAGCACTATTTGTCAGTATGGGTTACAGTGGTTTTATGCTCAATCTCGATGAAGCCATCAATCTTTATAAGATCTCGACATCGACGATGCGTGAAAAGAACTACGAAAAAATCCTGACGATTTATAACGATTGTTTCCAAGGTAAAGTAAGTAACTTGTTTATCAATATAGCAGGCACACGTGAATTTTTGGAGAATGAACGTCGTGGTTTATTTAGCTACCAAGCATTGAAATCAAGGTTAGAAACAAATAAGTTTGAGACCCTTCAAATTCGTGATTTCGCACAGCCTGTGATCCGATTAATGCCGATTGATCATAACGAGATATTTGTATTGCTTAAAAAACTCAAAGAAGTTTTTGAATTTCATTATAAATTGGAAATTGATATTTCCGATAACGAGATCCAAAATTTTATGGAGGAAATATATAACAAACCTGGTGCAAGTGAGTTTTTAACGCCGAGGGAAGTAATACGTGATTTCCTGAATATTTTGAGTATCCTACGTCAAAATCCGCAACTGGATAAAGCCGCGCTGTTCAGCGATATTCAGATCAAAGATGAACGCCCAGTTGATGTATTATTAGACAGTATAGAAGAACTATAATATGGCATTTGAACTGCTCTCTGAACCGATTAGACGTTATGTAAAAGATAAGCGTTGGGAAAGTCTTAGACCAATACAAGCTGCTGCTATCGAAAAAATCATGAAAAGCGATAGCAATGTCATATTGGCAAGTAGAACGGCCTCTGGTAAAACGGAGGCAGCCTTCCTCCCTATCCTATCTAAAATAAGTGCGCGGAGCAAGAGCGTTCAAGTCCTTTACATTTCTCCGTTGATCGCATTGATCAACGATCAATTTGTGCGTGTAGAGGATCTGTGTAGTTATCTAGATATTAAGGTAACAAAATGGCACGGCGAAGCGAATCGAACGGCGAAAGAGCATCTGATTAAAGAGCCGAACGGTGTCGTATTGATTACTCCAGAGTCTTTAGAAGCGATGTTAGTCAATAAACCTCAAAACGTTAGCATATTATTTAACGATCTGAAATACATAGTTATTGATGAGATTCATTCGTTTATAGGCACAGACAGAGGGATTCAGTTGAAATCGATATTGCACCGAATTCAAAAGTCCGCTAAGGTGACACCTGCTATCGTCGGTTTATCAGCGACTTTGGGCGATTTCGAAGAAGCCAAACGTATGACCGGTCGGCCAGATGCTACGGTTGTACTACGGGACCGGACCGCTAAAAGCATGGTTACGTCTTTCCGTTATTTTGAGAGCGGGGCAAATCAACTATCTTTGGAATTGCTAAAAGATCTTTACAAAGAAACCTACAACAGTAAAGTTTTGGTATTTCCAAATAGCCGTGGACGGGCCGAAGAAGTAGCCGTCAAACTAAAAAGGATTGCTGAAAAAGTAAATGGACATACGTCATATTACTCTCATTATTCATCAGTCGATCGTGAGCTTAGGGAATGGATTGAACATTTTGCCAAAACAAATAAATATCACCCATTTGTGATTTCCTGTACCTCAACGCTAGAGCTTGGTATCGATATTGGTAGCGTAGAAAAAGTAGTTCAGATCGATGCTACGCATTCTATTGCCTCCCTTATACAGCGAGTAGGTAGAAGTGGGCGGAAGGATGGACAAGCAAGTTCTTTGTTGTTATATGCAACTGGAAAATGGAGCCTGTTACAATCATTAGCCTGCTGGGAACTTTATAAACAGGAATTCATCGAACCGCCATTCGTAGCTTTAAAACCCTTTGATTTATTTGCACATCAACTATTGGCAGTAGTCAAGCAATATAGCGGCTTACCCATATCGATTTTAAAAACCGAGCTCGAGCAAAACTTTGCATTTAAGGATATTACGTCCGAAGAGTTTGATGATATTTTAAGCCATCTGATCGAAACCGATATGCTCGAACAGTTAGGTAAAGAGGTCATCATAGGACTCGAAGGCGAGCGAATTGTCAATTCGCGAGATTTCTATTCTGTATTTGCAACTGAAATACATTTTAAAGTACTACATGATGGCAAATCTATTGGAGATCTACCCTCCTCCTCTCCGATCATGATCGAAGACAACATTTTGTTGGCCGCAAAGATCTGGAAAGTGGTTGATATAGACTTTAGAAGCAGGAAAATATTTGTAAAACCTACGAACGATGGCAAGCCTCCGATCTTTGGTGGTGAGCCCGGCAATACACATCCATTAGTGAGGCAAAAAATGCTCGAATTGCTGATGACTTCATCCATACATCCTGAGCTTGATGAGCAATGCTGTGCGGTATTGGATGATATGCGGCAGGTGTTTAAAGATATTCTCATTGAGAGTTTGGAAGATGACCGTCCGCTGTTTGTCGGAGAAAATTCCTATAAATTTTATACCTTCCAGGGGTCAAAGATATTTGATACCTTAAAATTTATTTTATCAGCTGCAGGCTTAGAATTCCGGCATCAAGACGCATCAGCATCTATTGAAATAGATAAAGAGCAAGGATTTGAATGGTCTGCACCAAAGCTGCTTGCCGTATTTCAGGATTTGGATCAACATTTAGCATTTCGGATTGATACCAATCCTGCTATATTAAGTTTTGCAAAATGGGCTATACTACTTCCAAAAGATAAACAGATAGAGCTTTTAAAAAGTCGAAGATATGACTTCGATGGGGCATTGAAATTTATAAATTCTGTTCGATGGATGTATGCTAATACTGATGATGTCGATATCGCAAACTTTGCTTTAGACGCATAAATTAAAGCTTGACTGTTATGATTATTTCGCACGTTATTCTTGTAGAGATTGATACTGATAGCTCGACTATAGCTTTAAAAATCAAAGACCTTAAAAGTGTAAAATTTGATTATTATTGTAACGCAAAGTATAATAAAAGTTTTGCAGTCTGCACAAACAGCAAACATTTAGCGTTAAGCATAAAATCTGGCATTGAGGCCTTGATTTTAGATGATATAATTAACGACTTCAACGGAGCCATTTATAATATATCGGCTCTAAGCAAATTAGTTCGAGGATGTAATTTTTATAAGTCCGAGATTCCGAGTATTGAAATCATAAAGAATATAAAGACCCTAGAAAAAGTTGATATACCTCAAATTGATACCTACGAAGGCATAATGGAATTTTATGATAATTGCAATCTAGTAATTGCTCAAATCGACGAGTTGTTAAATAATGGTGCTGAATTTTCTAAAAATAACCGAAAAGAACGACCATCTATTATTCACAATCGAAACTTACCTATTTTGGATCAATTGAATTTCGATTGGGTATATAATAAAGACAACGATATCGTTTTTGATAATATTGGTCTTGCAAGATGGAGACGTGAAGGGCGATTCCCAGAGCATAGACGACTTATAGAGATAAAGTATTTTAGGTAGATCGGTAAATTCAACGTATCAAAATTAGAATGACTTACATGTTTTAAAGAGAGTGTCAAGCGCGCTCAAAATTTCGTCTAAATAAAGAGTTTCACTACAGAATACGACTGAATTATTAAATGAATTGTACCCTCTAAGAGTATTTAAAGCGGGCATACCGAAATGATGATTCCTTAAAGATGGATTCATCGCCAAATCGATATATGAACCCTGTGAACTATTTTCAAACTATTCTTTAATACGTTCATCATAATGTCGAAATGATTACGGAATTTCCTGCTAGAAAGAGGATTATTATTCTCAACTCCTAGCAATTCTCTAAGCTTTTGTCCACGAATTTTGTATTTTTGACTTGGCCATAGAATTTTGGAAACATTTCCTGCTGCAACAAGAATTGATTGAATCGAATACCAAGTTTCGTTGTTATCAAAATTATCGTGCGTTGGCGTAATGTCTTGTCTTGTAATAATTGTATTCCCACCTGAAATTCTCAATCTTGTGCCTTGCATCTTCAAGTGACAGAAACCAATTTAATGACAAACATTCGTCTCTGAATTTGCCATTGAAAGACTCAACATATAGGTTGTAAGTAGGTTTTCCGGGTCTGGAGAAATCCAGTCTTGCCTGATTTTCGTAAGCCCACCTATCTACATCTTTTGATATAAACTCACTGCCATTATCACACTGAATTCTTTCAGGGAAACATCCTTCCATCAGGCAGGCTTTGGTCAGTTCATTTACTACATCGGCACCTTTTAAAGACTTTCCCACCAGTAGTCCGTGGCAGATTTTACTACAATTATCCACTATAGCTAAGATGCGAAAACGTTCGCCGTTAAACAACGCATCCTGTAAGAAATCCATGCTCCATACCCGGTTTATAGCTGTAGTTGCAGTCGGTCTAACCGATGAGCAGCACTACGGCGTCGTTTTGGCCGCTTGGCACGTAGGTTTAGTCCGCAAGCCTTATAAATACAGTAAACACGTTTATGGTTATCGGTAAAACCTTCCCGTCGAAGCAGAACAAATATACGTCCGAAGCCATAAAGGATACGTGAGTGGGCTATTTCATTCATCCGCATTTTTAGCAAACTATCTTGCCGATGTCGGTAATGGATATAATAGTACATCGACCTGGCAAGGCATACACATCGACAGGCCCGTTGGGTTGATATCCGATAATTGCTAACCATCCAATAGGCCATTTCTTTTTTGTAAGCCGGTTTCACAACTTTTTTTCATCATATCCTGTAGCATCTGTTTGTCCAAACTTAAATCAGCGACCACCTTTTTTAGCTGGGCGTTCTCCTCTTCCAGCTGCCGCAATTTGCGCAACTCTGGAATGCCCAGACCGCCGTATTTTCTCTTTCAATTGAAAAATGTTGCCTGGGAGACTCCCATTTGCCGACATGTCTATTCCACACGGGTACCGGTCTCGGACTGACGTAGCCCGAAGGCGATCTGTGCCTGGGTAAACTTTGATATATTCATCGTTTTTCCTCCTATTTAAAATTAGTAATTCACACCCGAATTCTCTACTTTTAAAATGTACTGTTTTATGGGAAGAGGTCATATGACATTAAAAATATTTACACTAAAACGATTTTAAAATTCAGAAAAAAAATACTAAATTTAAATAAACAATTATAACATTATAAAAAAACAAAATCAGTCTATTTTTCAATTAAATTAATAAACACAATTACACATCTGTCCTAAATAAAT
>NZ_DKSP01000052.1:0-6911 GCF_002472745.1 Sphingobacterium sp. UBA7253
GGAATTGCTCAAAAGATGGTCGACTATAGCTTGGCACAAGAAACACACAAGCTTGACTATAGCGCGACCCTAGGTTCACCCTTGCTAAGCCCTTGTTATACACAAGGACAACTAAACAATTGCACAAGACCCACACAACAAAAGCAAGCTTTTCAGCAGGTGGGAGATGCTAGATTGACTTATGGAGTGGAATCTGAACAATCTGTTTTAAGGTATTTTAAGTCGATCTGTAAGGCTTTGGTATTTCGAATCAATACTTTGCTTGGATTGATAGGTTCAGTTGTTCAGCGGGCTTTAAAATGTCTTTTATTCGATGCGGATTATAAGCGTGCCTATCGCATGGTATTGACATGCTTGTTTTTATGTTTAGTTTCTATGTTTAGTTTATCGGCTCAGACGCCCCGCAAGGATAGCGGGGCGGATGGGCTCTCCCATCTTGTTGGTTTAAAGCCGGGTGATAAGATACCTGAGGTTGTATGGAACCAGTCGCTCGAATTGAATTATTTCAATGGGAAGAAAAAAACAATCAAGTTCTCTGATCTGAAAGGGAAGCTGATCTTACTCGATTTTTGGGCAACCACCTGTCCGAGCTGTATCGAAAATATTCCACACATGGAGGGAATCCAAAAGCGGTACCCAAAAGAACTAACAGTAGTATTGGTAAATAGCAAAAGAAACAAGGATACACCCCGCCGGATTAAGCTTGTATTGGATCGATACAAGGAAAAGTACAATTTTGAAATCAAACTGTTGACCTTATTGGATGATACGATACTAACAAACCTTTTCCCCCACAATACCATACCCAATATTACCTGGATCAATCAGGAAGGTACTTTTTTAGGAAATACATTGCCGGATGAAGTCAGCATAAAAAATATCGAAGCTATTCTCCATAATAAAAATGCCGATTTACAGCTGAGCGGTGAATTTCGGAATAAGGATAACAGAATGGCAACACCACCGATCTTTGATACAACAGGTGTTAAATTCCTGTCCGCTATAACTGGCTATTTACCCGACTATCTACCAACTTATCCGAACGTCGCCTATAAGAATGATAAGTCCAACTATCAAATGGTTAATGCGGCCTTCAATTTTATGCTAAGAATTGCTTTTAAAAATGAATTGAAAGGTTTTGAAAGTACCGACTATGTGTTTGAAGAGGGGTTAAAGTATAAGATCCAACAAATGATACTGGGCGGTTCGCTCCGCCAGTACAAATACAGCTATCAGCTCTTTGTAGCAGATACAATCTCGCCCGGCAGGGCTGAGCGCTATTTTCAGCAAGCTTTTAAAGATTACTTCCACCTCACTATAGAGAGGAAAAGAGGCCCGGTATCCTGTTACAAAATCGAAATTTTGGACAATATTTCGGATTTGAAATCCAAAGGCGGTATGCATTTGGTCAATGTAAAACCCGAGGAAGGTCCAATTTCCTTTCGGAACTTTCCCTTGATAACCTTGCTCAGCCTATTGCATCACTATGTTGACCTGCCGGTTTCCTATAACAGGAATGCAGACATGCAGATCGACCTCTCTTTTCCAGTGGGTTTTGAAAGGATGCCTGTGGAAGAGAAGCTGAGTTTTTTGGCCAGTAAGGGCATCCGTCTAACCCTGCAGCAGCAGGAAAAGGAATATCCCTATATCAGCCGTATCCATTAATCCTTAAGATCTATTATTATGAAAATATGCTATTTAATAACCCTTATACTCTGTTGTCCTTTTTTATGCTACGGTCAGCAAGATAACTTGCTGATCTCAGGTCAGGTCTATTCGGGTGAAAATAAACAGGCGCTCGGGGGAGTAACTGTCCGGCTGATGGGAAAGGGTACGCTGAGTCGCAGCAGCTCGGATGGAAAATTTACGATAAGGGTGCAGAGTTTGAAAGATTCACTGGTATTCTCCAGTGTGGGGTTTATCGAGAAAAAGTTGGCGGTAAGCTTCTTTGATCGTGAAAGACCTCTGTTTTTGGACAGGCAGGTTAACTACCTGCAAGAGGCGCTGGTCAGTACGGGTTACCAGACCGTAAAAGCGCGCGATATCACAGGGGCTGTCGAAGTTGTTTCCAGTGAATTGCTGGGTCAGCAGACGGGGTTAAATGTGCTCCAGCGCCTGAACAACGTAACCGCTGGCATACGTTTTGATAACCAGCCGATCAATAACCCCGACCTGCAGAAACTGAATTTTTCAGTCCGGGGCCTGAGTACAATAAATGGAAATCTTGATCCACTGGTCGTCCTGGATGGCTTTATCTATGAAGGGGCCATCGGCAATATAGACCCAAATAACATTGAATCTGTTTCCATATTGAAAGATGCCGCCGCAAGTGCCATCTGGGGAGCCAGGGCAGGCAATGGGGTGATCGTGATGACTTCCAAAAAAGGGACGCTCAGATCGGCTCAAGCGACGAAGATCTCGTTCAGCAATACATCGGTCATCAAACAGAAGCCTGACCTGAATCAGCTCTACCAGCCATCTTCCCGGGATTTTATCGAAGTAGAACGCATGTTGTTTGACGGTGGCTATTATGATACTTTCCTCAACTATCTACCCTATTATGCGATGACTCCGGTCATCAACCTGCTGGGTGGTAGAAAAAAGGGACTCGTTACGGAGGCCGATTCGGCGCGTACGATTGACTGGCTTGCCGGTCAGGATGGCCGTCGCAATTTTTCTGATAACTTTTACGGTACGGCTTTTTCCAATCAGCTTTCCCTACATATTGGTGGGGGAAGCAACTCAAACGCTTATGGATTGGGCGTAGGCTATACGACATACCGGACAGATCTGGACGCCCGGTCGCGAAAAATAAACCTGCTCCTGTCCAACAGCTATAGACCGGTGGAAAAACTCCAACTGGATCTCACGGTAAATTTTACCCAACAGCTTGACCGCTCCGGAAAACCTGATTTTTCAGCTTTTAACATTGTGGGGAAATCTGTGCCGTATCTTTATTTTAGAGATGAGAAAGGGGAAGAAGTGCCTTTTGAAAGCATGTATAACAAGGCTTACCTCGACCAGCATTATGCAGATGGATACCTGGACTGGGGATACTATCCTTTACAGGATTACAAACAGGACCGGAAGACTAATAATCTGAACGAGTTATTTGCAACAATCAATTTGCGCTATCAGGTGTTTGACTTTTTGAGTGCCAATGTTGGCTTTCAATGGCAGAATCAGCGTGCGGAGAATGAAAGGCTACATGAAAAGGATAGTTATTTTACGCGCTTAAAAATCAATCAGTTTATGACTGTTGATCCGGTAAGCGGGCAGCGCAAGTATAATGTACCCATGGGCGCTATCCGTGCGCTGGACCAGCAGCAGGGCAGGTCGTACACAGCAAGGACACAGCTGGATTTTAACAAAACCTTTGGCCAGCATCGTCTTCAGGGTATAGTCGGTGCAGAGGCCCGGGAAAATCAGCTGTCGGGAAGTTCAAATATCGCGTATGGCTATAATGAAGTGCCGCTCACTTCAGTGCCTGTGGATTACCTGACAACGTTCCCCACGGTACCTGACAATCTATATCTAAATATCGTCGGTGCCCCGATGTTTACAAAAACGACAAATCGTTTTGTTTCCATATACAGCAACTGGACTGACCTGTACCGTGATAAATACGGCCTGTCTGCAAGCATTAGAAAAGATGGCGCCAATATCTTTGGGGCAACCACCAATGACAAATGGTCGCCCCTATGGTCCGTGGGTGCTTCCTGGCAAATAAACCGTGAGGAGTTTTTTAAAATGAAGTGGGTAGACCAGCTCAAGCTAAGGGTTACGTACGGGTATAGTGGCAATGTCGATCTCCGCAAGACTCCGGAGCCCATTGCCGGAAGTGGGACAGATCCATATACCCTGTATCCCATGTTGGGGATTTCAAACCTGAATGATCCATCACTGCGCTGGGAGAAAGTAGGAATGCTAAACTTTGGTGCCGATTTCTCCGTATTAAAAGGCCGTTTATCGGGGTCGGTCGATCATTACCGGAAATATGGAAAAGACCTTTACGGCCAGACTGCATACGATTACACGACATGGGGAAATAGCGGAACGGTCGTCAAGAATATGGCTGAGATGCAGGGCAGCGGCTGGGATATCAAACTGAATTCGATCAATACGGCCGGCCCATTCAGGTGGAGCAGTAATCTTTTGTTGGGCATCAATAAAAATAAGACGACTGCTTACTACAGCAATCTGAATGAAGGCCTGGTGTATTTTCTGGCTGATGGCAACCGGATCAATCCCGTAGTTGGCCTTCCGCTGAATGCCCTTGCGGCGTACACCTGGATGGGGCTGAATAATCAGGGGATGCCACAGGGATTGTTGAATGGCCAGGCAAGTTCAGATTATACCGCCATATTTAGATCGGCTTCGATGAACCCAATGGGCAACGAGACGATCACCTATATCGGACCCGCCAAACCGACCTCTTTTGGGAATCTGATCAATACCTTTTCGTACCGTGATTTTGATCTTTCGGTCAATGTGAGCTATAAAGGTGGTTATTATTTTAATAAGCCAACGACCAGTTACTATAACCTGTTTCAGTCCGGGATAGCCTATCCTGATTTTGAGCAGCGCTGGTTAAAGCCGGGCGATGAAAAGGTGACCAATGTTCCGGCCATGAATTACCCGGTATCGACCGATGCGGATGCATTTTATGCACGGGCAAGTATCAATGTACTGAAGGGAGACCACCTGCGGCTGGAATACATCAATCTCAGCTGGAGAAAGCGGTATAAACTACGCGCAAAGGAACTGAATCTGCGTCTGTTTGCTAATGCGAGCAATCTGGGGATGATATGGCGTGCCAATAAAGAAAAGATTGATCCTGAATTTGCCTATAGACTTCGTCCGTCAAAGCAGTTTTCACTGGGAATACAACTGGAATATTAGATAGAAATAAAATGAAACCATCATGATTTTTCAAACCACACAGTGGGACGAATAAATCTGATAGCTTCATCATCGTTAAAAAACAAATTATATACAGATGAAAAAGATAAATAAAGGCCTGTTAATCATACTGGGTATCATTGGCATACTCATGCTGCACGGTTCCTGTAACAAATATCTGGATGTACAATCAAACGATGGATTGGTGATCCCCAAAAACCTGGAAGACCTGCAAAAATTATTGGATAATAGCTCAAAGATGAATCGGGGGATAGGCTCCATGGGGGAGATCTCCGCAGATGATTATTTTTTGGAACCATCGGTTTTAGCTATGCAGACGGATATGGACCGGTTAAATTATACATGGCGGAATAATCTGTATAATTTTAGCAACGACTGGTCGGCGGGCTATGGACCTGTTTATATCTGTAATCTGGTATTGGAACGTTTGAACAAGATCCAGCGGACAGCGCTGAATGCGGGAGACTACGATCGGATCAAAGGCACAGCGCTCTTTGGGAAATCCAATCAGTACCTTTCCTTACTGTGGAATTATGCGAAGGCTTATCAAAGTACAACAGCTGCGTCAGATCTGGGCATTGTGCTGCGTGGCTCCTCGGATATGAACGAAAAGTCAAAACGTTCTTCGGTATTGGCATGTTATAATACACTCATCAAGGATCTGCGCAATGCTGCGGAATTTTTACCGCAAACGGGTACGCATGTCATGCGTCCATCAAAAGCCGCTGCTTATGGTTTATTGGGCCGGGCTTACCTATCCATGGCGAAATATGATTCGGCTTATTATTATGCGGATAAAATGCTCCAGATCAATGATGACCTGATGGATTTTAATAAACCTGCTGAGGTCAATCTGACGGGCACAAATCCCTTTTTGCGCTACAATAAGGAGATCGTTGCGTATTATGAACAGACTTCCAATGGAACACCGTTGATCCGGATAGCACAGATGGATACCGTATTGTACCGTTCTTTTGATGCGGATGATCTGAGAAAACAGGCTTATTTTAAATCGGGAGTGAACGGTTATAAGGCTTTTAAGGGAAATTATGCCGTGGCATCCAATGCATGGGAAACGGTATCCCCATTTGGAGGTATTGCGATAGATGAAATGTATCTCATCCGTGCGGAATGTCTGGCGCGTGCAGGCAAGCTGGCGGAAGCACAGGCCGATCTCAATAGGCTATTAGCTACACGATATAAAGCCGGAACTTTTGAGCCTTATCAGTTGACCATCAAAAAGGATGTACTCGATCTGATATTAAGGGAGCGACGAAAAGAGCTGATCTTTAGGGGCCTGCGATGGATAGATATCAAGAGGTTGAATCTCGAAGGAGCAAATATTGTTCAAAGGCGGTTTCTGGACGGGAAGGAATATATTCTACAGCCTAACGCAAACCGTTATGCGCTACCACTGCCTGATGATATCATCCGGGTGACCGGGATGGAACAAAACCCACTTTAATGGAACAACCAAAGCCTCCCATATAGGGAGGCTTTGGTGTTTTGGGGAACTGTTTAATTTCGGTTCACCGGATTGAAAGGAGTCGAACTCGCCCCTCCGGTACGCTCGGGAATATAACCTGAAGCAGCGCCAGCATCACCGGGTGTTGCATCCAATGAAATTTTTGCCGGATCTAAAGCCGATCCGCTCAGGTCGGTGTTGTCAATCGGAAGCGAACAGGCTTTGTTGTCCGTCGGATTACAGCTATGCCCATTTGGCGTAGTCGTCCAGCGTGACTCATCAGCAACCTGAGAGGCATTCAATGGATCTCCGTTGAAATAAACAGTTACAGGAGCTAAACTTTTTCCTGCATAAGCCTCAGCACCTTTGAATGCTGAGAATCCGATAATCATGGCTCCTCCTAATATCATGTAGCCATAATTGTTTAAAAATTTGGTTAGCATGTTGCTACCCTCCTTTCTGTACTGTAGGCCAGTAATTGATCAGTGATAGTGCTGGCCTGCAAACTTTTGGTAAATAATTG
>NZ_DKSP01000158.1:0-9178 GCF_002472745.1 Sphingobacterium sp. UBA7253
CTTTTGTCGGAATATTCATATATTGTACAAACAGTTGTATTGCGAATAATAGACTAACAACCACGAATAATGAAGGGGCCTATAGCAAATAATAAATCACCGTAAAATTAGTTAAATGCGTTTCTATTTTTACTTCCATAAAATAAAGACCTGCTTCAAAAGCATGTTATGGTTTAACAAAAAAATAGAAACAATGAAAAAATTAATGATGAGTTTGATGGCGGTTGCGCTGCTATCTACAGTGGCTTCTGCAAAGACAACAGAAAAGGCTCCGAAAGAAAATGTCAATGTTAAAACGACGACTTACCGCCTTCCTAAAACGAACACCCTCGTGAAAGTCACCGAAGAGGTCAAAGAAAGCAAAGGCCAATTAACGCATTGTGTTTTTGTATTGAGTTTTTATGACTATGATACGGCACAATTGGTCGGTACACATACTTCAGACACCTATACGAGTGGCGGTTGTGGATCGTTCTTTAGAGCGTGTAGAGCTTTTTGGGGTGTTTAATGCAGGCGATCGCTCTTGATTTCAATCAGCTGAAAGGCTTCTGCATTTTCACGGTGTTACAAAAGGTTAAATCTAAGCGGGGTTAAAACCCCGCTTTTTTGTTTTGGACTGATGAAAAAAAACGCTATCTTCGATTATTATATTTAATTTATCAGATAAAAAAGTACGAGTGGTCCCTGTTTTTAATGATAACGGAATTTGAAACCGAAGAACTTCAATATGCACACTAGAAATTTTTTACTTCTTCTTAGCTCACTGATATGGCTAAGTTGTACAAAAGATCCCATCGAGCCAAAGGTAGAGCCCCCAGAGGTGGTACCTACAGATACCACCAAAAATGAACCCACTGTTCCGCCAGATAAGTATGAGATTCGAAAAGTACAGTTACAAATGAGTAAGCTTTTCGCTGATGACAATATTGATGAAAAGGTGTTCCTGGGGGGACTTTGGAGTCTCAAAGATACCCTTGATGGTCCGCGACTAGAAAGCCTGGAAGCAAAAGCAAAAAAAGTTAAATTCCATTTTTTGTCTTATAACGACGCATCCATAGATTTGGGCTTCTTTGTGCCCAGTTATAAAAATGGCCTTGCTTATGCCAATAAGTTTGAAAAATCGAAACAGGCGAGCAGCATGAATTTCTCCTCCAGCACTTTTGAAGATTATGCCGAAATACAGGGATTTCTTGGTAATTCGAAGGATGTAAAGAAGGCCTTATCCCTTGTGAGACATGCAGATTCAACGACGATCAGTAAACCCAATAGCACACTTCGGATAGGCAATGTCAATAAGCTTACAATATATATTGATTATATGGAGTATTATGAAGCTTACCCAACATCGGAAGTCGCAGCATTGACCCAAGCAGGTTACTCTCCCTATGTGCTTTCTTCGGTGACTTATGGCACCAATATGATTCTGATGGGAGAAACTGATTCAACACGGGCAAAACTCAATACAGCGATAGACAAAATATTGGAAAAGCAAGCACTGGATGATATAGATATCAAAGTCCTCGATTGCAGTAATTTGCTGATCTACTATCGTGGTGGCGGGAAGAACAGTTTTATTCAGTATCCAAAAGGAGCCCAGGCTATTGGAACAGCACTCCGCGATATGCTCCTTTATGTAAGCCAGACGGAAAATATCTTTAATTATCCACTTACTTATGACTTCATGAGCCTCAAGGATTATAGTACGTTAGAGTATTACAATATTTTTGATATTCACGTCAAAAAGGAAAAGTAAACTAATGCTAAAAATATAAAGGGCATATTTTAAAGAAGTTGACTTTCTTAGGTTTGCTTAAATGCATAAAGCAAAAACATAAAAAGGGGATTTAGATCCCCCTTTTTATTGAGTCAATATGTGTTTTTGATCAGTCTAGCGAGCGCTTGATCATTAAGCGCCTAATTAAACTTATTTAGTTTCACTCAACTCTTTTAAAAGTTGCAAAGCATCTGGCCAAGCTTCATTAAAGTAATCGATGTATTCGTCGTTTGTATCAACATCCACTTTCAATAATGTTTGTCCCTCGATGGCTGAAAAAGAATAGTTTTCTAATGCTCCTGCCCAATCTTCAACTGTTGGTCCGGATAAAATTTCCTGGCCCTTATCTAAGATGCCAAGGTGGCGAATAGATACATATGAATTTGGAATATATTCAGCAATCTCTGCTACCATTCCGCCTTTTTCACCATTTTCATTGACGCCAGTGAAATGAATTCTTTGTCCCTTTTCCCAAACGCCTTCGAAATCAGAGCTCGGATCGAAGGCACTAGTCCATTGTTTGTACGTTTCTTTATCGAGCATTGTTTTAAAAACCCGTGAGACAGGAGCATCAATCTTAATTTGATAGGTCAATTTCTTCATCTTTCTATTGTTTTGGAAAATTGGGATCGGCTTTTATTTCAGCGATTTGTTTGGTATGACGTGCACAATGTGCGGCAATAAACATCAGGGCTTGGTAACCATCAATTGGACCGGTTGGGGAGTCGCTGACATGATTTCTAAGATCTTCCGCATCAGCTTTTTTGATATAATCAAGTACTGGCTTACGCGCGGCATTGAAATCAGCGAGTGCCGTTTTCACATTTTTATAAATGCCCTCTGGTTGGAGTTCCTTGGGTGCCTGATATTTGTGACTCCTGTCTGTGAGTGCATTCTTGAGATTGTCGTCGGTCATCTTGATCTCTTTCCGCCTTTCAGGTTGTGGATCTTGATCCAGGCCTTTTTTTGCCATGTCAAATATCATTCGTTCTGAACGAATAATATGTTCAAGGCATTGACTGATAGACCATTTGTCAGGCGCTGGTTTAAATTGGAGCTGCGCTTCGCTTAAACCCGCAACCTGCTTTTCAAGTTCTGCAGTTGTTTGGTTAAAGTATTGTAATAGCGAGTCGGTTCCCAAATAATTACGTTTTAAGCTCTGTTTTTTTAATATCAGCGCAATGTTTTGGTTCTTTTGCTCGAGCAATAATCGTGATTTGGCTGATAATGGAGCTAAGGAAGCAGTTGCTATACTTGCAATTGCTATCA
The DNA here is from genome assembly GCF_002472745.1 of Sphingobacterium sp. UBA7253. Taxonomy (NCBI): domain Bacteria; kingdom Pseudomonadati; phylum Bacteroidota; class Sphingobacteriia; order Sphingobacteriales; family Sphingobacteriaceae; genus Sphingobacterium; species Sphingobacterium sp. UBA7253. Next base: position 3,044 of record NZ_DKSP01000158.1, read on the forward strand.
TGTTCATAATTAGATTCATAGTTTGATACGTATTAAAATCGTAAAAATAAATGTCACTACTTCTTTACAATTATAACGCATTTTTGTTTTCTATATCTTTCCATAAGGCAAGAAAAGGTGTGGAGGCCGGCTCCCTAATCAGAAAGTAATAATTCCTTAAATAGTGGCATCAAGTGCTGGATAAGTGTCGTATTACATAATAAGTGTTTTTTGTACATTTATTAAAATAAAACCTTATCTTTAACAGAATAACTAACCTACTATTTGAGTTAATCTATGTTAAATCACAATTATACGCGCTATTTTAGACGTTTACCATTAAAACCTTATGTTTTGGTATGTATCGTGTCTTTATTGGGCACAATTGCTGTAGCACAGCAGACATCGGTATCTAGTCCTGATGGAACTTTGACCGTTAAATTGGATCTGAAAAACGGCAATCTATTCTATGAGGTTGAACTGGAAGGGAAAACGATGTTGGAAGCTTCTCCGCTTGGGCTCCAAAGCAAGACGATAAATTTAAGTGATAATTTGCATCCAATAGCAGAAAAAAGAGCTGAAATTTCGAGCAATTATAACGAATCAAAAATCAAACGCAGTCAGGTAGCGTATAAAGCGAATGAATTGCGTTATTTGTTGGAGAATGCTTCAAAGCAACAGATTGAGGTTACTTTCCGTGTTAGCAACAACAATATTGCCTTCCGATATTATGTGCCTCAGGTAGGCGAGCCGGCCAATTTTGCATTAATAAAGGAGGAGAGTGGCTTTAAATTTCCACTCATTACAACAACATTTTTAACAGCTCAAGCTTCCCCGATGATAGGTTGGATGAAAACAAAGCCAAGTTATGAAGAGGAATATCAGGCAGATCAGGCTTTAGGGATACCTTCGAAGTATGGTGTTGGATATACTTTTCCTGCACTCTTTCATGTTGGGGATCGTGGATGGGTACTTGTTTCGGAAACGGGTGTATCAAGTGCTTATTGTGCATCCAAGTTAAGCGAAGGCACCAAGGATGGTCTTTATAGTATTGCTTTCCCGGAAGAAGGGGAGAACAATGGCATTGGACGTGCAGCTCCCACAATTTCATTACCCGGTTATACACCTTGGCGTACACTGACTATCGGGCGCAATCTAAAACCCATTGTGGAGACGACCATTCCTTTCGATGTTGTTGAGCCGCAATATCCGGCGTCGAAGAAATACGAATTCGGACGGGCAACGTGGAGTTGGCTGGAATGGCAGGATGGTAGTATTAATTTTGAAGACCAAAAGAAGTTTATTGATCTGTCAGCTTCAATGGGTTATGAATTTGTATTGATCGACAATTGGTGGGATACAAAGATCGGCCACAAAAAAATTGAACAATTGGTGGCTTATGGAAAGGAGCGGGGCGTAGGTATTTGCCTGTGGTACAATTCGAATGGATTCTGGAACGACGCACCGCAAACACCAAAAAATAAAATGAATACTTCGATCGCACGTAAAGCCGAGATGCAATGGATGCAGCGTGTGGGCATTAAAGGAATCAAAGTTGATTTTTTTGGAGGTGATAAACAGGAAACACTTAAGCTTTACGAAGATATTCTTTCGGATGCAAATGATTATGGATTAACAGTTATATTTCATGGATGTACTTTACCGCGGGGTTGGGAGCGTATGTATCCGAATTTCGTGGGTAGTGAAGCTGTATTGGCCTCCGAAAACTTGATTTTCACACAACATGCAAATGATACGGAGGCCTTTAATGCGACTTTACATCCATTTATTCGCAACGCCGTGGCGGCAATGGATTTTGGTCCGGTTTTGTTGAACAAACGTCATAACCGTGAGAATAACGGTGGTACTATTCGCAAAACGACAGAAACATTTCAATTGGCAACTGCGATTTTATTTCAGACTCCAGTGCAAAATTTTGGGTTGACACCCAATAATTTACAGGAAATGCCAGCCCATGTGATTGATTTTATGAAACAGGTACCTACAACCTGGGATGAAACAATTTTTATTGATGGTTATCCAGGTAAATATGTCATACTTGCCCGGAGAAAGAGTGATACATGGTATATAGCGGGTATAAATGCCGAAGGCAAAGAAAAGGCTGTATCGGTGAATTTGCCCATGTTGAGTACGGATGCGGTACAGCTAATCGACGATAACATCGCCCGGGAATCAAAACAGAAACAAATTCGACTTTCCAAAACAAAGACCATCAAATTGACATTACAACCGGATGGCGCAGTTGTTTTAATCGGAAAATAAAACAACTGCGCTCTTCTGACTAACTGAATCGTTCTTGATTAACTCAGTTAATCAAGACTAAGTGAATCACTCCTGACTAATGGAAACTTTCTCAAAGTTTCCATTAGTCAGGACGAAGAGTCCGGATTTCTAGGATCTTGTGACTTGTGGATCCTGCCCCGGCCTTAATTTTTAGTTCTATTTTGGTTTTCCCTATACCATCATTGGGAAGCTGTATACGTATTGTTTTAATGGTTGACTTCTCATCCTTGTCTTCCAGTGTGCTAATGGTTTTACCATCGACCATAACCTCCGTTATCCTTGATGAGTTGTCTGCCAGCAATTTGATTGCTATCAGTTGGGTCTCGGGCGTTATTTTCATCACATAACTAAACCAGTCTTTTGTATCGCGCCAGCGTGTATCGCCGAATGCCCCAGCATTGCTATTTTGCTCGCGAAAAAAGTGATCTGATTCCGGTTGTTGCTCTCCAGCGACAACCTTATCGACTGTTTTGGCAGCTAGCGCCAAGCTTTCTATTTCATCACTGTTCATTTTCTCCTGTAACGCCTGTAGTTCCTTTTCTGTTGCTTGAGGCCAATAGATCATATAACGGGAATCATGAATACCGAAAAAGGGTTCTAGTTCCATTTGAATACCTTTTTTTTCCAAATAAAGATCTGAGAGCGTAAAATGTAAGGGCTTGGATGCTATTGGTTTTACAAGTGCCGGAATATTGTTCGGCTCAGCTTTAAGAATTGGGAGATCACGTAAAGGGATTTGTTTTCCCGATGCAATGTGCCCCATTCGGCTGTCATCGGCCTGAAGTCCCAAAAGATCTTCCTGTCCACTACGGGCACCCAAAACAAGAGGTCCATATAAAATACTATAATAATTGCTTTTATCAGGCAACTGCTCAGTATGTATCCCCATAGGCAATTCAAGACTGACGATATCCCCCTTTCGCCATGTACGTTTGATTTGGATATGATCATTCGTTGAACTGAAATTGTGGTAAGGCTTTCCATTGATCAATACATGCGGAGCTGCTGTCAGCCAGTTGGGTTTACGAATAAACAAGCTGAATGAAGTCGGTTTTTTGGGGTTGATTCGGATGCTTGTATTGGCTTCTTTCGGAAAGTTCGTTTCTTGAATAACTTCCATGTTTTTCTCTTTCCAGTCCAAGCGTGAAGGAATAAACAAATTGACGAACAAGTCATTGTTGCGTTGTGCATAGATCATTTCACCATATTTGGCGTGGTTTTCCATCCCTGATCCAACGCAGCACCACATACTTGTCTGTGTTTGTGAATAAACGCGATAATGCCCCGGACGGATTTGTGTGAAATAAACTAATCCACCATGTTCGGGATGTTGTGTCGATAAGATGTGGTTGTAAAGAGCACGTTCATAAAAATCGAGGTATTTTCCTTGCGGATCAGTTTGGTAGAGCATTTTTGTGAGCCGTAACATATTGTACGTATTGCAGGTTTCAGGTCCCTCAATGCTATATAACATCTTTGAAAAATCGTCCGTAGGGTTAAAATGCTCACTCACACTATTTCCACCAATAGCAATCGAGCGTTGCTCAACGACATTGTCCCAAAAGTACCGAACAGCCTCAGCCCATTTTTCGTTGTGGGAAAGGTCAGCGATGCGTTTAAAACCGAGAACTTTTGGAATTTGTGTATTTGCGTGCAATCCTGTTAAATGATCTTGATGCGCTAATAAGGGCTCAAGTATGGATTGATGACTAAATTTACGAGCCAGCTCGAGATAAGTTGGGTTTTGGGTAATTGCAGCGACATCAGCAAAGGTTTCGTTCAGTCCACCGTGTTCACTTCGTAACATCTCCTGTATTTGAGCTTCGGAAAGTTGACCAACCAACTTAAGCGCCCAATCAGTCATCTGAATAAGCATGTCTTTCGCAGATTCATTGCCTGTCAACAAGTAGGCATCTCGCAGGCCAGCATAGGTTTTGTGTATATTATATAGCGGTACCCATTTTCCATTCAAGTTAAAGCTACCGGCGTTGATCCGGCCTTGTTGAATCTCTGTCCAACTAATTTTACCCCCAGGCACCCCGCCAATGTATCCGTTTCCATTTGCTTCCTGACAACGTTTCAAGTTGACCAGCATGTAATCCAGGCGTTCCTTGATGCGAAGATCTCCTGTAGCGGCATACATATGAGCCAGCGCAGATAGATAATGACCTCCGATATGGCCATCTAGTCCTGTATTTTCCCAATTGGTATAAGAGTCTTTTTTAAGCGGTAAATTGGCTTCGCGTAAAAATGGAGCCAACAATCGGTCCGGATCCATTTCCAATAAATAAGTGATATCCAGGTCTTCAGCATGTTTAAAAACTCCAGGTAACAACCTTACCTCTCTTAAATCGAAATAATTTAATTGAGGAGTTGTTTGAGCAGATAGCGCCAGACAAAATAAGCTTAAGAGAGCACTGTGCAAAAATTTGTTTTTGAAGATCATATGGACTGAAATTATCATTTGTTATTAACAAGATCTGATGAGCTTGTCTGGTTAGCCGTTATGTATAAAAAAGACCGGTAAATCAAAGATATTAAATGTGTTATTTATTTTAAGTGTTTTTTTTACATTTATCTATGCAAGAGAAAAAGGATGAATAGTTTTAAGTTGTATTTATTTGATAATTAGAGTTTTGCTTATTTTGTGTTTAGGAAGGTAAAATCCTGGCCTGCTGATAAGATCGCAATAAAAAAGAGCTGATCCGTTTATTTTTAGCTATACTTGTATATGAATAAAATTAATAGTATTGTTATTTTTTGTGCTTCCAGTTTAGGGAATTCGGCCGTGTATGAAGAGCAAGCCTCCTATGTGGGAAAGGTTTTGGCTGAATACGGTATCCGTTTGGTTTATGGCGGCGGAAGGGTTGGCCTAATGGGGGCTGTTGCGAATGGAGCTCTTGCGCACGGAGGTGAAGTAATAGGTGTGATTCCCGATTTTTTGAATTCGAAAGAAAGAGAGCATAGGGGTGTAACAAAACTGATTATTGTAGATACCATGCATGATCGTAAACGAATTATGAGCGATTACGCCGAAGGGGTTATTGCACTGCCGGGCGGTTTTGGTACATTGGAAGAACTTTTTGAAATGATTACATGGGCTCAATTGGGTTTACATAAAAAGCCAGTTGGTTTATTAAACATCAATGGATTTTATAATCATCTAATTCAATTTATTGATCACATGGTCGAAGAAGGGCTTCTTAAGCAGGAAAATAGAGCAATGTTATTGGTCGCTGATACGATTGAAGAGCTGATCGAGAAAATGCAACAGTATGAAGCACCACTGGTTCCAAAATGGATTGAGAAGGATGAAATTTAGGGCTTCGGTAAATTTTTATATCATCTTAATCCTGCTCTTATTTCTGACTAATAGCATTCTTATCGCTTTTTAATTTCGATTTAGAGATTTGTAACAGAATTTCTTATTCCTCCATATGTTACAATCTCGGTTTTTTTAGCCTGTATTTTTATCGTTTCTCTGTTTGGGCTTATTGCTCAAACAGTATCTCAGAATACTATGAAATCGTTCAGAATTGACGAAGTCGAAATTAGTTCGAAGTATTACAAAAGATATAATCCGAAACAACTGTCAGAAGCAATGCGGCTAGAAGCCTCATTGTTAAATATACCACAGCATATTCAAGTGGTGAACAGCGAGATTTTTAGGGATCAGGTGGTACTCAACCTCAATGAAAGTGCTACCCGAAACTGCAGTGGTACATTTCGGGAGGAACGGCATAATCGTATATCTCCAGATATCTATTCCCGTGGCAGCTATATCAGCGCGCAGCATAATGGTGTTGATATGCGTCCACTGGGAAAAGGGCCTAAATATCATTTTTTTTCAAT
>NZ_DKSP01000157.1:0-11853 GCF_002472745.1 Sphingobacterium sp. UBA7253
CAAATATACCTAAGGGAGGAGAATTACGCTCTACTAGGACTGATCAAAATAGCGCTGATTTGTCTCAATTTGCTTGGGATTATCATGCTTTTTCCTCCTTTCCAGTTCTTTTATATAAAGAGCAAGCAAATCGTATATTTCAGGAAAGACTTTTCATTTCAAAAACAAAAAGGGCAATGTTCACATTGCCCTTTACTTTCTATGCCCAGTTACTGGTCCATTACATCTTATAATACTGCTCCCAGCCTCTCGCAGGTGGAGGTCCAGCTAAAAGTGCATTGGCAAACTTATCATTAGTCACTTCTTTTGTCTGTGTATTCAAGATCAATTTACTGTTTAAGCGTTGTGCAATTACACCCAAACAAAATACTTGGCTCAGAGGACCTGCAATTTCAAAAGCCGAGCGGGTCTTTTCTTCGCCTTTACAACCTTTTAAGAAATTAGCAAAGTGATTTGACGGTGATTGTGGTACTTCCGGTAACCGAGACTCCATTTCCTTGGCTTTCGCTGCTGGAATAATCTGCAAGGTACTAGCATGAGAACCACCTTTAAATATCAAATCCTTGCTATAGATAATTTTCCCAGGATTTAATTTGGCGGGTTCCAATTTCCCTGTACTTGGTGCAGGAATATTAGGATCCAGTCCGGATACACCGTAGCCTTCCGGTATAGGTGGCAAATTATCCAGTCCATCATACCAATTGATATCTACTGCTGGCATCTTTTTCCTTTTTGGAAAATGAAATTTCAAGGTCGAAGACATGGGGAAAAAATAGGAATTATACCCATCGAGCTTCACAGCGGACACTTCTGTAGGCAGCCCCAAATCTAAAAATTCATGCGCTGTATCCAATATATGTGCACCCCAATCACCCAATGCCCCCATTCCAAAATCATACCAACAGCGCCATTGACCATTCACAAAATCCTTATTATAATTATGGCCTATGGTCTGCATTTGCCAAAGATCCCAATCTAATGTTTCGGGCACCATTTCAGCGGCAGGAAAACCCTTCATATTCACATCCCAGCCATGCCATCTACGCGGCATATTCATGTGCGCATCGATGCGCGTCACATCCTTAATAATACCGGCATCTTTCCAGGCTTTAAACTGAAAGTAATTTGCTTCGGAGTGCCCCTGATTTCCCATTTGGGTAGCAAGTTTAGGGTTTTTCCGAGCTTTATTTGCCATCAGTTCAACTTCAAGGAATGTTCTCGCCATTGGTTTTTCCACGTAAACATGTTTACCCAAGTCCAGTGCAAGCATTGTTATGGCAAAGTGCGAGAAATCGGGAGTTCCGACACTTACAGCATCGATCTGATTTCCCATTTTGTCAAACATCACCCGAAAATCCTTAAACTTAGGTGCATCAGGAAACAAGCCCAAAATTTCCTGTGTATGTTTCGCGCCAAGATCTACATCACATAGCGCGACAATATTACAGAGTCCTGTTTTATACAGCTCTTTAATGATTTCTGCGGCCCTATTTCCTAAGCCTACACAAGCTAAGTTGACACGCTCATTTGGTTTGGCCAAACTGACATTTCCCAATACACTATTGGATAGCATAACCGCTCCTGCAGCGATAACAGACTGTTTAACAAAGCTTCTGCGCGATAAATAATGATTCATAAGAGATAAGCTTAATTGGGTGTATTGATTTTTATGCTGCGAAATGAAACCCGATCGCCATGGTCTTGGAGAAGAATAAAACCTTCCTTCGCTTCACCAAAATTTTCCCAATCTTTATATTTGCTGATCTGAACCAAATCTTTAAACGCTTTTGAGCCCCGCTCATAAGACAGCATCTTAATTCCATTTAAATAGTGTTCAACTTTGTTATCTGCTGTAACAACAACCCGACCTCTATTCCACTCACCGATCGGTCTACGTGCGCGATCATCACGATTGGACGTAATGAGATCATAAAGCGATGCCAACGTACGATTTCCATCGCGTCCCAACTTCGCGTCAGGGTGTAAAGCATCATCCAGCACCTGATATTCCAAACCAATAGCAGATCCTTTTGATTTTTCTTTTAAAGTCACAAAATACTTAACGCCACTATTTGCTCCCGGACTAAGCTTAAATTCAAATGAAAGATCAAACACAGCGTATTTATCTTTTGTGACGATATCACCACCATTGGTTGATTCTCCACCGTCGGATTTCAGAACAGTCATTTGTCCATCCTTAACTTCCCAGCCACGTTCCGGAAATTTATCGCCATGTATACTCCGCCAGCCCTTATTGGTTTTACCGTCAAACAAAAGCTTAACCCCCTTCTTCTTTTCAGCATCAGCCAAGTCATTTGGCTTCAAGTTCACGATATAAAGATCTTTTGGAAAACCTTTTGATTTGAGGTCGGTTGTTTTTATTTTAATATTCTTAAAGTACACTTTCTTTCCGTCCAGTTTAGGTGGAATACCATGCACCTGCAAGCCGATAAAACCAGACCTATCGATCGTATCAACGACATAAGCAACAGGAATATCATTGATCCAAGTGCGCAGTTCATCACCAATGGCTTCAATTCGAATATGATTGAATTCCTCTGCTTTATAGGCTTTTTTTGCATTTTCATTTAAATCAAGTGGATAAATCCATCCACGACGCGCCTCGTCATATATTCCACCCGTCCATGCACGTGAAGAGGGGTCTATTTCAACTTGCCTTCCATATACGCGTCCGCGCCCATCATTAGCCTTTGGATCAAGATGGCTCCGTGTCTGAATACCTGAGTTTGTTTCGTTGCCTTCAAGTTTAACATCCAGTTCCAATATGAAATCACCATACTCTTTTTCAGTGATCAAAAAAGAATTGGGCGTACCTTTTGTCATTCTGCCGACAATAGCATCACCTTCAATAGAATAGGGAGCTTTTCCTCCGACGGATTTCCAGCCATTCAGCGTTTTTCCATCAAAAAGGTTTGTCCAACCTTTCTCATTACTTTTATCTGCCTGAGCATACGACAAGACAGCATTGCTGACCATAGCTGCCATTAAAACAGATTTAAATAGTGCATTTCTTTTCATTGTAAAATTTAATCTTGGGTCTATCAACCCGGTTTATTTATTCATCATTGGTTCGTCAATCAGAACAAAATCGAGACCTCCTAAATTGAAAACCTGTAGACGGTGCTACGTGTAACTTTCAAGCCGGATAGGACTTTATTTACTTATTGGCTATTGATTCAATTGACTTAGTCAAACAATATATTAATTAATATAAGCGAAATGAATTAAATGATATGATTTATTTACGAAAACGTTTGAATCAGTATAACAAACAGATCATTTCATTCAAACATAGAGCGAGCACAGTCAAACCCAATTATTTATGCCCTGTCAAATAAGGGACACAACAATGTTCCGGATCAATAATGCAAAATAGACCTCGGTTACTACCTATAATAGCGTATGGACAAATTAGGTTCAACACCCCTATGCTCCTACTATGTAAGTAATATGGATCCACAGTGAATGCACAGTTAAAAAGTGGAATCACTGTGGACTCAACCTGCTTACAGTACGAATTTGATCATACCAAAGTAATGAGGTGGTACCTAACTAATCCCCCATAAATATGGAGAGATGCTACAAACTTCAAATAAAATGCGATAATTCGTTCATTGAGGGACTTATACGAGCAATTTATATTATATTGGAAAAGCAAATAAAAACAATCAGTAAAAAATTTGGAGAATACGAAAATTATATACAACTTTAAAGCACAAACACCTGCTCTAAACAGGCTACAAGTTAACAAAGGAAATTTTTTATTTTAAAACGAGGATTTTATCTTAGAATCGCTCATAGACAAAAGTCTAAATTAGTTTTTTTGCAGAAAAACTTACTTTTACTTAATGTACAAACAGTAGCATATAAAATATGACAACCAACCCCATTAAGGTATATACAGTAGTTTCAAAAGAAGTAAAAGAAGATCCAGATTTATTCACCAATCTGGAAGGTGTCTTCTCAACATATGAAAAAGCACAGGAATATATTGATCACTTTTTTGGTAATGCTAAATATGGTTATCGATCTATTGTTACGACTTATTTAGATCCCTTTCAGGAAGAAATCCAAAATAACGATTCTTATTATAGCATTTCATCTCAATTAATGGGGCCGCATTTAGAAGTTGAGATCTGTAAAACTTCTTTTGCCGTCGTCCTCTCTGAAGTTGAGCAACTGCGCATCGATCCAGCAACCTCTGAGAAACCGCTGGAATTAAACCTGCATTGTTTTGCAGTTTCGGAAGAAAAGGCAATGGAAAAATTCGAGAAATTAGCTAAAGCTTATGCTAACGAACACAACATTCAATTTCAAATTCAACCCTTCCGTATTGCAGATTCAGACCAATGCTATTAACCTGTAATTACAGTAAGATTTTAGCAGGTTTTTCAGAAGTTTATTTTTTTTCGGATTTCACTTAAATATTCTGGTGTGAACCCCAGGTATGAGGCAATGAGGTATTGCGGAACACGTTGGACAAATTGGGGATATTTACGGCGCATATCATGGTAAAATTCCTCTTTGGATAACGAAAATAGGTACTTAACCCGCATTTGTGCCGCAGCATATGCTCTTTGGTACACAAAGCGAAAATATCGTTCCATGACAGGAAATGCCGCGAGCAATTTTTCCTGATTTTCTTGGCTGATATAAACCACATCGGACTTTTCCACCGCCTGAATGTAAAACGAAGTGACAAGCTTATGTTCGAAAGCCATATTATCTGTCATCCACCAATTTTCTATAGCGAATTCAGTTGTTTGTTCAACACCTTTTTCATTGACAAAGAATTTACGTAAAACACCTTTCAATACAAAAAAATGATATTTGCAAACCTGACCTTCTTCCAGTATGTTTTCTTTTTTCGCGACCGATTTCATGTTAAAGTAACTCAATATTTCCTCTAATTCAATCGGATCGATATCGATAAATTTCTTCAAATGTTCTCTAAGTTCTTCCAACAGTCCATCAATTTATTGTACAAACAAAGCTACTCATTCATTTTATCAAAAAAAAGAAACGCGGTACCATTTCAATTAAGCTCAATACGGAAGGGATGACAAGATAAATTCAAGTAATACGAATAATCATTCAACAAGCACGATTCATAAATCGGAATAGTTTCAATGGCTTTTACCCCCTACCTTTATAACAGGTACTCCAATAATATGATTAACAGATTGGAGCTATGATGAAAATGGCAGGCTCCATTTTTTGCAGAGTTTGTACTTTTTGAAAAAAGAGAAAGCAATGATCAAAATTAATTTTAGCAAAGGAAAAATTATCATTAGCATGCTGCTATGTTTTCTTCCAGTAGTCATTGGGTTATATGCCTGGTTATACTATGATTTTATTATTAAACTAACCTCGACGATATGGGTACTCGTGGCCGCATCGGTTTTTTATCTTAGACTACAACAGTTAAACCGCTATCGAAGAGGAGAGGCCGCACTCATTATAGATGAGCATATATTACTAAACAACAGCATATTGAAACCGAAGCAAATCCCATGGACGGATATCGATTATTTTGTTACTGGTTTATATCGGACAAATTCTATTTTTATAAAACTAAATGACCTTTCATCGCTAAGAAAAGAAAAAACAAGCCGTCTAATTCATTTATTAAGCTTTATTGACTGTAATCTATCAACAAAACCTGCATCTTTTTGGATCGACATAGATGTCATCGATATCAAAGAAAAGGAGCTTATGGCTCTGTTGCTACAGCGACTAAAAATGTAGCTGTACATCGGCGTTCCCCAAAAAAAGGTAGTCTAAAAAAAATCAGCCCCTTATCCATATAAGTGGGCTGATTCGCATTTATTATATCTAACACGGTTACATCAGAAAATATCCTTGCTATAAAAACGCAAAATTTTGAGATTTAGTACTTTATTTAATTCTTCAAATCAATTCAAAAATATTAGCGGTTCAACCGTAAAAAACCATCTACGCGGTAATATAGATAACCTCATGGGCTTCTGTTAACTGGGGAACTTCCAAATTATGAAGCATTTTATCCAAGACAGTTTCTGGTAGTGGGTACTCTCTATCGCTATTCTGCGCGCGCCAAATCTTATAGGGTTTTTCAACGTATAACAATTTCACATAAGCTTGATAGCTGACAAAAAGATCGATCAATTGTTTTCGCATCTGGGAAGTTATATTGGTGGCATTCCAGATAAAATCCTGTCCACAGCGTAAGTATTTTTTTGCCTGCTCTTTTGCTTCCTGTACAACCCATCCGTTTCTCTTTTTATCAGTAGGATCAATGCGATATTTGCGTCTGATGTCATCCAAACTAATAACAGGGAGGTCAGTATTCATCGCTAAAATCTGATAATCTTTGCCCATTCCCGGCAAACCTGAAAGTACAGTCACGGTGGATTTGAATGTATCAAAAGGCACATAATCAACATAGCTATTGTTTCCATTAAAATATGTAAATCGTGCATTTTCGGACAAAAAAGAACGTGTGGCATCCCAGCAGCCAATCTCTTTACTATACAGTTCGAACATATCCAATGCGTAGAGCAAAGCATCCAAATCGGCACAGTACCTTCCTTTAGCATCTGCTTCGGCCAACAACTTAAGTTGGCCCATATTGACACTCAATGACGCCTCCAAGGCGCTCTTCATTGGATCGACTTTTTCCATCAACCACAATGGCAACCCATGATAGCGTACCAATGCGACAATTTCCTCCCGTAATGCAAAAGGGGTCTCCACATCACGAAATAAAATCTCCCGTGCGGTCTGTGCTCCTCTTTTGGCATGATTTGGAGAGCTGATACGACCATCTGCAGCGACAATTGTCGTTGATCTCTTCTCGACATCATGCAATAAAGCGGAAGCCCAGAGGAGCTCCTGCTTTTGATAATCCAGATTCCGGTATTCAGGCAATCCTTCCAGCTGCTGTAATACCATTTGGGTATGAATCGCGACATTCCCTTCGGCATGATGTAAAGGGTCTTGTTGTACCTGTTCCATATCCCTGACCCAAGAAAATTGCTTCTCTAAAGCCGACCAATTCTTATTTACTGCTATTGTCCATTCCATTAGAAATCCCTCCTTTCCCAAATCATTTTTGTTCTTCGCCATGATTTTGTCCAATGTTCGTCGGTCTGGACATGTCCTTTTCTAACATATTTAAAAACATTGTGCTGAAATTCACTGACAGTATACGCATCAGCATTTCTGCAGACTAACCCCTCCATCGTACATGCTTCTCCAGTTTTAGGGTCAACCGATCCAAATTTAGAAGACTGCATGGCCAAATTTTCGACTGAACGCCGAAGTTCCAACTCAGTCAAACCCTTTACAATTTCAAGTTTTAAAACAGGTACAGTAGGCAAATCAAATAAACTGGCATAAAAAGTAACTTCTTCCCATGAAAGCCACTGATCTTTAATTCGAGCAGCAAAAACATAATAATAGTGCTCAAGTTGCACATATTCGATAGAATGCACAGCATAAAGATTTTCACCAAAAAACTCTAAATCATCCAGATCGTTTTTTAATCTAGACCAATGCTCCCGAAGCTGAGCCGTCCATGGCGACGTGGTCGGAGCTGCATGGGATCGTGCAAATACTCCACGCCGTGAAAGGCAATTATTTTCACCATCTAATTTTTCTGTAAATAACAATTTATGGAAAGATTGTATATCCTTCCAATAATGTTGATTAAAACGATCGTCGCTGCTTGTCCCTGGCGAAAATGGGAAATGATAGGTACGACCATATTTTGTTGATTCCATTTTTAAAATTTAAATCCATACTAATAAAATTGAAGACATAGGTGTAGGGTAAACAAACCGGGTAAATCCCGTTGTTTACTTTCTTCCTAAATATCGACAATGCATTACATGACTTTAAATTTTAAAAATTGACAATACTAATGATCTATTGCTACAAAAGTATTAAATTTATCTTAAAAACATAAAACAGAAAAATGTGACGAATACCAGCAAAAATGTGATGAATCAAATGTTTCTTCATCTTTTAGCTGGGATTCTATTTTTGTTTCTATAAAATAGAATTTGATTTTACTACCTTTAAGCTGAAAAGTATCAAACCGGCTTTATTAACTTTATACAAAAAAGACACTACATAATTAATCCATTATTTAACCATTCGCGTCCGATTTTGCGGTGTTACGGCAAATAGCCAAGATTGCATACAGCATTGGACTGTCAAATGATCATAAATACAGGGACTAAAAAATAATTGATCACATGGATACATATATCGTGTTAAAAAGGTTCTCTAGTTTAGAAGAAGCACAAGAATGTCATAAACTACTTTCGGAAAAAGGTGTAACAACGCGGTTGGCAGATAATGTCCCCCCTGTGGATATTACATTTTCTGGAAACACGGTTGGATTTCAATATGAGATTCAAATAGATCCTGCCAATTTTGCAAATGCAGAATCTATTTTAGAAGAGCAGGAAATGCAGTCTCTCCCCTTGGTTGAAGACGACCATTATCTGTATCAGTTTTCCGACCAAGAGCTCTTAGAAATTCTTCAAAAACCCGATGAATGGAACAAATTAGACTACGCACTGGCTAGAGAAATTTTATTAAAAAGAGGGAAAGAGATTGATCAGGAAACGCTAGATCTTTTGAAACAGGAACGGCTCATGCAACTACGGGAACCGGAACCGCAGCAGAAGTATTGGGTTATTTTTGGCTATATTTCAGCCCTTCTAGGTGGACTTTTAGGAATTGCAATCGGCTATATGTTGTTTAGTTCCAGAAAGAGCCTACCGAATGGCGAACGGATATTTTCCTATTCAGATCATGACAGAAAACATGGGACAAACATATTCTATATCGGATTATTCGTATTCACAATATCCGTTCTCATCAAAATGCTCTGGGGATGATAACATAAAATGAATACGATTTACATTTTTTAGCGGAGCAGCTCGAGTGCAGCTTTGTGACTGTGGTATTCTGTATCCTATCGCGATCTAATTAGCGCTAACGTCAACTGTAAATTTTTAATACTAAAAAAAATACCTATATTTAAGATGACATCTTTATTCTTGAATTATTTTTTGTAAACCTACAAACAAATTAACTTTATGAATAGTTTAAAGACCACAGCCACTCATTTCCGTTATAAAAAGCATCCGGGAGATCTATTCAGAAATACATGCGTTCAATTATTACCGCATCCCTATAAAAATCAAGAAGACTTTTGGGTATGGTTTCATCCCTCCTACCACCGCAGTGAAGACATTTCAGATTTAGGCGACCTGTACAAACAGCTTCACGACACCCCCTGTCAAGAAACGATGACAACATCAAAAAATGAGCTATGTTACGCTGCAGTAGCGAAGGAACGTCTCTTTGAAGAAATAAAATCATTGGAACAAAAGATCTATCAGGATTGTTTTGAAAACTTTTATTTGTTGATTATTGAAGGCCGCATCGAGCTGTTTGAAAGTCATCAAATTGAAAGTAAAGAATCTAGTTCCTAATGTCTATCTTTAAACCGTTATGCATTATTTGACTTGTGCGATTATAAGGAAGGACGATAAGGTACTCATTTGTCAGCGCCCGCCATCGGTGACGCATGCCTTAAAGTGGGAATTTCCTGGTCGCATAACCGAGTCCCACCTGCCAACGAAAGCAAATTTGTCGCTCAAAATCAGGGAAGAGCTAAGTATAGATATCCTTGTCGGAAGGCCCTTAGAGATGACGCAACAAGGCCATAAAAGTCCGGCAGTTTGTCGCTATCCTGTTCTCTGCACCTTTTCCTCTGGCGAAGTTGCCATGCTAGAATATGTCCAAGCAATATGGGTCTCCTCCGCAGAACTATCGCATTTTGATTGGACCGATACCGATCGACCAATTGTAGAAGAGTATACCAGATACCTTGAGAACTCAAATCCTCCGTCCCGTATAAAGGAAGCTTTTTTAGAAAGCCTAATTGGACTCATTGGTTTTACACTGGTCCATATGTTCTTCAATGTATATATAGGCTTATTGATAACTTTGATCCTAATCGCAATTACTGGAATTTATAGTTATTACACCCGAAAAAATATATGGAAAAGAATCTCATAAAACTTTCCTACATTTATAAAAACTAAGTAACCCCTAATTTCATTTTAGCCATACTGAAGACTTAATCAGATGAAAGATTTCCCACAATTAGAGACAGAACGACTTATTCTTAACGCAATAGAAACGACTGATATTCCACAGATTGTAGACTATCTGCAAGACAAGGTCTATTCAGACTTCACATCAAATATCCCCTATCCCTACCGAAAGGAGGATGCTGAATACTGGCTTAAATTAGCGGAAGAAGCATTTGCCAATCGTAAAGGATTCACTTTTGCTATTCGGAATAAAGATAAAAAACTGATCGGAGCTATTGGTCTGCATGATGAAGGCTCGGATAAGGCTGAATTGGGATACTGGATAGCTATTCCTTACTGGAATAAAGGTTATGTCACTGAAGCTGCAAAAGCAATCATTGATTTTGGATTTAAAGAATTAAACTTTAACAAAATCTTTGCGACCTACTTCCCCCATAATCCAGCATCGGGAAAAGTCATGGAAAAAATAGGAATGAAAAAAGAGGCCCTGTTAAAACAACATTTAAAGAAAGATGGCCGGTATTACGATATCCCATTATACGCTATTTTTAAATCGGAAAAATAAAACAGCAATTTCTCATGGATAAAAAGAATATCAAGTTGCGCTGTGATCATACATTTCCTATACTTATTCTTCTTTTTGGTTGTATTGCTATATTCCCAATAATAATTTCTAAGTATTCTATTTCTCTGTTAGGAATAATTTGGGAAACTTGCTGTGGGCTCATCATATTTACAGGCGTTTGGAGATTTGAGCACTTCGAAATATCTGGAGATACACTTACCAAAGTAAACTTAGGTGGATTATATCGAAAGGATTTAAATATGTGTCATATAACCAGATATACAAAAAAAGTGATTGATATGAATCACTTTTGGAATCCGTTTAATATCATAAAGTTATTTAGTAAGGAGAAAAAATATTTTAAATTCAGAACCATAAAACTTCAGGCAACAGATAATTTAATCATGATAATAAATGAACGAAATATGCATAGCGAGGACTTCAAAAAATTATACCATATAATCAAAACCTATCAGAAACGACAAGTCAAGTCTAAATCTCTAATTGTTTCGAGAAATTGATTAAATTTAAACAACTGATAATCATAAAGGATAAAACATGAAAATATTTGCATTCGCTGGGAGTAATTCTTCCACATCAATTAACAAACAATTGGTCAAATTTGTACTTAAAAGCTTCGAGGGGCACGAGATTAATTTGATCGACCTGAATGACTATAACATGCCTGTCTTTTCTGTAGACCTAGAAAAGAATGGATTCCCACAGGAAGCACAGCTTTTCCTCGATCATATAGCCTCCAGTGACATGATCATTTGCTCCCTCGCAGAGAATAATCGCTCCTATAGCGTAGCATTTAAAAATGTATTTGACTGGGCATCTAGAATAAATGTTAAAGTTTTCCAGGATAAACCCATGTTGCTTATGACAACTTCACCAGGAGGTTATGGTGGTGGAAATGTGATGGCCGAAGCGCAGAAATTTTTCCCGCAGTTTGGAGCAATCATTAAAGAAACATTTTCGCTTCCCAAATTTTACGAAAATTTTGATCAGGATAATGGCGTAATCAGTCCTGAACACCTCAATAGTCTGAAGGAAAAAATAGCGGACTTTAAGCAACAAATTTCATCCTAGCGGCATTCCGCTAAAAATCTATTTGCCTTTTCGTACATTCTGCATAACTTATGCCGA
>NZ_DKSP01000123.1:0-24891 GCF_002472745.1 Sphingobacterium sp. UBA7253
TGCTTGCTTGCTTGCTTGCTTCGTAAAAAATATAGCAGGAGAAAATTAATACCCTACATTTTGCTTCAACGTTCCTTTGCTATTATCGATGACAGCTTGTGGAATTGGCCACAATTCATTTTTTCCAGCTTTGAACGATCTATTTTCAGAGAAAAAACGATCAGTTAACGAAGTATAGGTAACCTTGCCTGTTTTAGGATCCACCGTACCTTTCGACAGCGCGCCATTTACAGGACCGTTCATTACGTCTTTGGCTATTCCCCAACGAATAATATCAAAGCGACGGCGTCCTTCTCCGGCGAATTCTACACGGAGCTCACGACGTACCAATTCACGCAGTTTGCTCTGGCCACTGTATACGGCTTTATCTACTTTTGGCATCTTAGCGCGCTGGCGAACTAGATCGATATTATCATATACGGTATTATCGATAATCCCCAATTCAATCTTTGCTTCCGCATTTAACAAAAGCATTTCGGCATAACGCATCACAATAATGTTGGTACCTACGTTCCAAATGTTCGCATAACTGCTCGGATTTTGGATATATTTTTTATAGTTGTAAGCTGTGCTAGATGCATTATCTGGACCAGATGGATAATCTTCCGATTTCGGATTTAATGGATCGAAATATTTACCATTGTACAGTGCTCCTGGGTAAACAATTGTTGCGCCCAGGCGTGGATCTCTTTTTTCATATGGACTGGCAGGGTCATAAGATTTTGACTCGCCAATAGTCTGTCCATCGGCAGTTTCGTAAGCATCTACCAGACTCTGTGTTGGTACAATAGACCCCCATCCCCCCATTGAATTGGGCAGCATAATACCAAGTGAAGTATATCCTTGAATATTTACCAAATATTCGATATTCATCATGACCTCACTGTTATTTTCATTTGCCTCTTCAAATAAGGTCGCATAATCATCGAATAATTTATAATTAGCCGAAGAAATGATCTCCTGTGTTGTATTGATGACATCCTGGTATTTCTTCTCAAAAGCATAACAGCGCGCCAATAAACCAAGGGCAGCACCTTTGGACATACGGCCGCCACCCTTAGCAAACGACAAATCTGCAGCAGCTTCTTTCAATTCTTTTTCCACAAATTCCAATACTTGCTTTTGCGTATTTGCAGGCACAAACGAATTTTCTGTCGTCAAAGTTTTCGTAATGATAGGCACTCCCCCAAATAAGGTCGCCAAATCAAAATACTTGTATGCTCGTATAACGCGTACCTCGGCGGTCAGCCGCTTCTTCTTTTCAGCATTAACCGGTGATTTTTCAATATTTTCAAGGATGTAATTGGCTCGACGGATATGCTCGTACGTATAGCGGGCCTCTGCATTTCCAGCGTTTGTCGGTGTTGCGGTGCCATTTCCTAAAGCCTGGAATCCTTCCCAAGGGAAATCACTATTGGAGTTATCCGACGTACAGTCCATGTAAAAAATCTGGGTACCGTCTTCCCAAGCAGATCCTTCGGCCAGCTTACCGTCGCTTCCCCTTGTACCGCTGTACAAACCTGTTACAGCAAAATCGGTTTCTGCTTCCGTTTTCCAAAAATTATCGGCATTATAGGCATCCAACGGTTCCTGATCGAGTTTTTGACAAGAGAACAGTAAGGTGGCTACGCTCAATGCAATCGTTATATTTCTAAGTTTCATGATTTTCAATTAAAAGTTTACGTTAAGACCAAACACATTTGTTTTCACTTGGGGATAGTAATTACCTCTAGAATCCGCTGGGGCCTCCGGATCAAATCCTTTAGCAAATCCGGTAAAAGTCAAGAGATTTTGTCCACTATAGTATACTTTAGCCCCCTTAATACCGATTCTATCCGTAAACGTTTTTGGTAAGGTATAACCGAAGGTGATATTCTTCAAGCGGACATAACTTGCATTCTGGATCCAGAAATCGGAAGGAGTGCCTGAAGGGCTATTTTGTGACCAACTGGTCAATGCCCTCGGCATAGATCCGTTTGGATTGGTCTCTGCATTGAAACGATCTGCAAAAATGGTTGTCGGTTTATCCGATCCCGAGATCCCGCCAATGGCTTCGCCCCAAAGATAGCCCTGTACTTTAGCCGCACCTTGGAAGAATAGGCTCAGATCAAAGTTTTTATAACTCATATTGGAGGTCAGACCAAAGATAAATTTTGGATCGGGCGAACCTAGATATACACGGTCATTTCCATCGATTTTCTTATCGCCATTCTGATCTTTATAGATAATATCACCAGCACCTACAGTTCCGTTCACCCCTTGAATACCACTGTTTTTATATTCCTCGTCCGAACGATAGATTCCAGCAGTTTCGTAGCCATAAAACGAACGGATTGGTCGTCCCTGCTCATAGATATAGAAAGTTCCATTGACCTGTGGTTCGTCACTGGCCCATTTTTTAATCTGGTTGTTGATATAAGAACCGTTTGCGGCAATGCTATATTTGAAATCTCCGATGCTATTTTGATAGTTGACTTGTAGCTCTACCCCATTATTTTGCACTTTTCCTGCATTTTGGTAAGGCGCTGGAAGACCATATAAGTTCGATACAGGCAGTTTTAACAACACCCCATCAGTTTTACGGTCAAAGTATTCAAATACAAAGCCCAGATTATTTTTGAAGTTCAGGTCTAGACCAATGTTGGTACTTGTCGTTGACTCCCATTTTAATATTGGGTTTGCCGACTCTACAATGGCTCCACCGGAACTAATCTCACCACCAAAAGAATAGTTATAACCAGGAGAAATGGTAAATAAGCCTGGATAATAGGCGTCGGAAGAAGGATATGAATTGTCTGATGTTGCCGCTAATTGTTGGTTTCCTAGTTTACCCCAACCGCCTCTTAATTTCAATTCTGAGATTACATCAGACAACGAGGATTCTTTAAAGAAATCTTCCTGAGAAATACGCCATCCTGCTGAGAAAGACGGGAATGTACTCCAACGATTGCTTCCCAAGAATCGCGATGTTCCATCACGTCTCACATTGGCTTCCAATAGGTACTTATCCGCAAATGCATAATTGATACGACCGAAGAAAGAGCGTAATATTAGCTTTTTGGCTCCCCCATCGACTTTCATTCCGTCTTTGCTGCCCAAATTCAGTTCTGAAAAATCATTATTTAAGAAACCTTGTGCATAAGCACTGGAGTAATCCGCACGGAATGTTTCATCCATAAAACCACCTAAAACATTGATCTGATGGTCACCAATCTTTTTGTCATAGGTCAACAAGGTTTGAAAAGTCAATCGTTCAGATTGAAAGTTGTAAACAGTCAGATTATTCACCCCTTGCTTAGGTCCCAAATCACCGTTCGGTGCATAGTATTGGATGTCTTTGACGAATTTGGAAGACATATTGTCGATCGGTTGAAAGCCAACAACTTGTTTGATCTTCAATCCATCCATAATCTTAAATTCACCGGAGAAATTGACCTGCGTATGTTTATAGGTCATATTATCCTTGGCTTCGAGATCCATCCATGCAATTGGGTTACCATCGCTACCACGACCATATACACCATTACTGTATTTATAAGGAATAAAACTAGGAATACGGTTTACCTGTCTAAAGATCTGCGCCATATCACCTGTATAAGGATTTACAGGTTCGGTGATACGTTGATAGTTATACGCCAGTCCTAGATCAAATCGAAGCCTGGAAGATACTTTTGCACCAACATTTGTGCGTAAATTATACCGGTCCGAACTCGCTACTTTAATAACACCTTTCTGCCCTAGATAGCCTCCGGAAGCCATATATTGCACATCTTCTGTTCCACCTGTAACTTGCAAATTATGCGATTGTTGAAAGCCCGATCCCTTGTAGAGCAGTCCTAACCAATCCGTATTGGGATGACCGTCCGGATCAGATCCATTTTTGAAAAGTTCAAGATCCTGCTGGGAAAAACGCTGTGTCTTCCCTTCATTTTTAAGGGCCTCATTTAAGATAACAGCATGGTCATAAGAGTTCATATATTCCGGTAGACGTGTTGGATCCTGAATACCGGCATAGCCTGTATAATTCAATTGCGGCTTGCCACTACCGCCCTTTTTGGTCGTAATCAAGATAACCCCGTTTGCAGCCTTAGAGCCGTAAATTGCTGCACTAGGTCCGTCTTTCAATACCGAAACACTTTCGATATCGTTGGGGTTGATATTATTCATCGAGCTTTCTATTCCATCAACAATAACAAGCGGATTCGCATTATTGATGGTACCCAGCCCACGAATACGGATCGTACCGTTGTCTTTACCGGGCTGTCCTGAATTTTGGGTAATCGTTACACCCGAAAATTTACCCTGGATCGCAGAAGATACATTGGTAACCGGACGATCCTGTAGATCTTTTGACGTGATCGCTTGTACCGCACCGGTTAAATTTACCTTCTTTTGTTTAGCGAATCCCACAACGACCACTTCCTCCAATGCCTCATTATTACTTTCCAGCTGAATTGATAGGGTCGTTCCTGTAACTGTCACTTCTTTGGTTTTGTAGCCAACGCTACTAACAAGCAAAATATCTCCAGCTTTAGCTCGAATTGCAAATGTTCCCTTTGCATCTGTAGATGTCGATACCGATGTTCCTTTGACCGAAACAGTCGCAGACGCAAGAGGACCATCTTCTGCGGTTACTTTCCCGGTAACTTGGTTCTGAGCGACCTTGTTTGCTGTATGTTTAAATGCAATCGGCATTTCTGCGGCCCACAAACTTTGCGAAGACGCAACAAGAAGAGCAATAGCAAGCAGGCTTACCTTTTGGTTACTTGTAAATTTTGAAATCATAATTAAATAGTTAGTAAAATTGAGTCTGTCAGTTTAGTATTAGATTGACTGGTTCAGCCCGTTAAATTAGAGGGATATTTTATGGGAACAAAACAACGGTGTCACGAAATCGATTGCGTAAATAACGCAATCGATTGACTTCTATTTATTGAAATTCACTTTGTCACTTTTTTAGTATAGAAAACAATGCAACCGGCTGCATCCAAGCTGGAACGCTGTTGTTATATTAAAAACAAATACTTATATGTTCCATTAATACTTTATTAATGGACTATTAATTGGGTTAATCGATATTTAGCGGCATAACTTAATTATAAATCGATATGATAGCTAAAACGCTCAAATTCCATCTTCTTGGCATCTGTCTACTTTTTTCGGTAGGCTTACTATTCGCACAAAAACAATACGACTCGTATAGCGGCCTTGTTATGGCCGGCTACCAAGGCTGGTTCAATAGTCCTACGGATGGTGCAGACCGCGGATGGTACCATTACCGTGGAAAAAACGGATTCCAACCCGGTTCTACAAATATCGATTTTTGGCCCGACGTCAGCGCCTATCAAATAACCTATGACAGTTCTTTTATGACAAAAGAGGGAAAGCCCGCTAAACTCTATAGCGCACATGACTATTCTTCCGTCAACCTCCATTTTAAATGGATGCAACAATACGGAATCGATGGCGTATTTATGCAACGATTCGTGGGTGAGATCGCTAACCCCAGTGGTCGCAACCACTTCAACACAGTGTTGACTTCGGCTATTCATTCAGCCAATGAATTTGACCGCGCAATCTGCGTGATGTACGACCTTAGTGGCATTAAAGATGGTGACGACAAAATCTTAATGGACGATGTAGCCGCCCTTGAAAAAGAATGGAACCTCAAAAAGCGTGATCGCGCCAAAACCTATCTTTTTCATCATGGCAAACCACTGATTGCCGTTTGGGGTATCGGATTTAACGACGGTCGCAAGTATAATCTCAAAACAGCCGAGCGTATTGTCAATTACCTCAAACAAAACGGCTATAGCGTACTTCTTGGCGTACCGACTTATTGGCGAGAATTACGCCAGGATACTGAATCCGATCCATTTTTGCATGAACTCATCAAAAAATCAGATATCATTATGCCTTGGTTTGTTGGTCGATATAATCAGGCCGGATTCGATCAGTTCAAATCCTTGATCAAAGATGATATGGACTGGTGCAAACAACATCAAATCGATTATGCTCCACTTTGCTTCCCTGGATTCTCCTGGACGAACATGACTGGGAGTTCACGTGCCTTTGTCCCTCGTGATTCCGGAAATTTCTTATGGAAACAATTACAGTATAACCTTTCTATTGGTGCTCAAATGCTCTACATCGCCATGTTTGATGAAGTCGACGAAGGTACCGCCATATTCAAGACACTGCATCAAAAAGATGTCCCACTTAATGGAACAGGTTCATTTGTCGGTATTGAAGATAATCTTCCCAATGATCATTATCTTTGGTTAACCGGACAGGCAAGCAAATACCTAAAAACCAAAACCTCAGTCCCCGTAAAACAACCAAAAAGAAACTAAAAGATGAAAATAAAAACGCTCCTATACTGCGCACTGCTACTGATGGGCAACACAACAATTAAGGCACAGCAGTCCACTAAAATAATAGATGCCCCAGCTAGTCAGCGGCAACATAAGATCACGCAATTCTGGACAGACCGCACACAGATTCAGTCGGCAGCAAGTCTTTCCGCAGGCCCTTTAACGTTATGCTATGCACGCCCCGCAGGAGTTTGGGAGGAAGCGTTACCGCTCGGTAACGGTCAGCTCGGTGCTATGTTTTTTGGTGGTGTCGCCGATGAACGCATCCAACTGAACGAAAGTACGCTTTGGGCCGGTCATCCGCAGGATCCCAATAATCCCAAGGGGAAAATGTATCTGCCCCGCATACAACAACTTCTTTTTGAAGGTAAAAATAAAGAAGCAATCGACCTTGCAGACACAACTTTGATGGGCTTACCCAAAAACATCAAACCCTATCAGTCGCTTGGCGAACTATGGTTTGATATGCCCCATCTTAAAGCTGAACAGTATGCGCGCTCGCTTGATCTTGAGCGTGCATTGCAACAAACAAGCTACGTGTATAATGGCGTCAAGTTCTTTCGCGAGTCATTCATTTCAGCTCCTGCCAACGCGATGGTCATCCATTATACAGCAAACAAGAAACAGGCACTCGATCTAAACTTCACCTGGAAAAGAGCCCAGGATTTCAGTTGCACGGCTGATCCGACAGATCCCACACAATTGCTACTTCAGGGGCAAATTGGCCAATCTGCTCATGCCCATGAGCGCGGAACAAAGTTTGCCGCAATTGCAAAAGTAATCCTTAAAGGCGGTAAACTTATCAATGCCGACGGCCGCATAGCGATTACCGGAGCAGATGAGATTACCATCATCGTCACCGCTGCTACGGATTATCCCGGATTGAAGCATATCGCCTATCCACAAACCCCGGTGGATATTGATCCACTTGCAAGCTGCCGCAAGGTAATCAGTAGCCTGAACAAACAGCATTATCAACAGTTAAAACAAGCTCATATAGAAGATTACCAACAGTATTTTAATCGGGTCAAGTTGAATCTTCCTGATCCAGAACAAGATAAACTCGCAAAACTACCCACCGATTCACTCATTCGGTTGACAAAAGAATTGCAAAAGGTACCTAATACCTTAGTCAACAAATTCTTTCAGTTTGGTCGTTACCTTTTAATCAGCAGTTCACGTCCAGGACATATGCCGGCAAATTTGCAGGGCTTATGGGCTTGGCAGATGGATCCACCTTGGAATGCTGATTTTCATACCAATATTAATTTGCAAATGAACTATTGGCCTGCCGAGGTAACCAATCTTTCTGAATTGCATAAGCCCCTATTTGACCTGACGAAGGCATTAATTCCTTTTGGTGAGCGTACCGCAAGCAAGCTCTATGGAGCCAAAGGCTGGGTGGTACATCATCTCACCGATGTCTGGGGCTACACAGCTCCAGCCGATGGCGTACAGGGCATTTGGCCCATGGGATCGGCCTGGATGGCGCAGCACCCCTGGGAACATTATAACTATACTGGCGACCGAGAATTTTTAAAAGTCCAGGCTTATCCTATTATGAAAGGAGCGGCTGAATTTATTTTGGATTTTATGGTCAAAATCCCCCAAGGTAAATCATTTGCCGGTTATTGGACCACCAACCCTTCACATTCCCCTGAGAATAGTTTTATCCTACCATCGGGTGAAGTTTCCAGTTTTACCTACGGTGCCACCATGGATACACAGATTATCCGCGACCTCCTGCAAAATTGTGTTGAAGCCACAAAGCTCTTAGATTGCGATCCTGATTTCAGACAACGCTGTCAAGCTGCCTTAACCAAACTTATTCCAACACAAATCAGCAAAGAAACAGGCCGCATTATGGAATGGATCGAAGATTATAAAGAGACAGAGGTAAATCATAGGCATACCTCACATTTATTTGGTTTGCATCCGAGCAACCAGATTTCAATCGTTAATACGCCCGAACTAGCCGAAGCTGCAAAAAAGACGCTATTAAGTCGGGGCGATCATGGTACAGGTTGGAGTCTAGCCTGGAAAATCAATATGTGGAATAGATTGCATGACGGAGAACATGCCTACCGCTTATTGTATAACCTGATCAGTGACAAGACACTGCCCAATCTGTTCGATAATCACCCACCTTTCCAAATTGACGGGAACTTTGGCGCGACCGCAGCGATTGCCGAAATGCTGCTGCAAAGCCAGGTCAGGGACAAAAACAACAATTACCTGATCGAGCTGCTACCCGCTTTAAGCCACAACATGGATCAGGGAAGCGTAACCGGACTTAAAGCAAGAGGTAATCGTACGGTGAATATACAATGGGAAAACGGTAAGCTTAAAAAAGCCGAAATCCTACCCAGCAGTAATGGTCCGGTCTGTATCAGCTATGCAGGTAAACAGATCGAACGGAATGGAACAAAAGGTACAGCAGTCTTGATTACCCCCGATATGTTTCAATAAGGGAGCATCCATATTTGAGCTGCTTATCAAAGTTTTGGTTATTCGATTTAAAGCAAGGCGAATATCCTACCGCGTATAGACAATAGGACAAAGCTATCCATAAACAAAAGCGCTGTTGATCGATGATCAACAGCGCTTTTTACCTTTTTTACTTTCTGACATACACATGCCGGTAAGCAAGCTTTGTTAGTTTCCCCAATTTCGATTTGCGCTATCCCCCATCACAAATTCCAATGTGCCACCTTTCAGCACATCGGCATGGGTCAGCTGTGGAACGTTCAGCGGCTGACCATTTAATTTCGCCGATTGAATGTATTTGTTTTTTGCAGATGCATTCTTGCCGATAATTACAAAAGACTTGCCATTAGGAAGCTGCATGCTCACTTTCTGGAAAAATGGAGAGCCGATGCTGTAGGAAGTCAGACCTGGTGTTACAGGATAGAAGCCCATTTGGGAAAAGACCACAAAAGCTGACATCCCTCCACCGTCTTCATCGCCCGGTACCCCCATAAGATCGTTTCTAAACCACTCACCGATCAGTTTATGTATCCGTTTCTGTGTCATCCAAGGTTGTCCGGCGTAATTGTAGAGATAAGGAATATGCAAAGCCGGCTCGTTCGCCATGGAAAATTGTCCAACATTACCTGTATGATCGGGAAGCTGCCCATAAAAATCAAATTTCGACCGACCCAAAGGTTGCTGAAACATCTCATCAAGGTATTTGACAAACAATTCATTTCCCCCCATCAATTTGATCAGATCCGGAATGTTGTGCTGTACATCCCAACGATATATCCACGCATTGTTTTCACCATAATACTCCCGTGCTCCCTGTCCGCCAGAAAACACATAATCAAAAGGCATGATAAAATTTCCTTTGTCATCTTTGGGATGAAAAAATTTGGTCTGTTCGTTGAAAAGATTTCTATAATTGAAAGATTGCTTCATAAAGAGATCATAGTCAGCCTGGTTACCCAATTCTTGAGCAAGCTGTGCCAAGCACCATAAGTCGTAAGAGGTACCCAAGGTTACAGCGACAGGCTGTCTCCGTTCAAAACCGTTTACTTCTGGTATCGTTTCTTTCTCACCTGGATATAATGCTGGAATATAGCCTTTCTCCTTAAAAAATTCGTCTAATTTCCCCGCGGCTTTTCCCGACCAAGGAGCTAGCGTCTTTTCTGTAATCGCACCTTTTGCTGCCAGATAGGCTTTCTTGATGTCAAAATTACGTACTCCTTTGCGGTAAGCATCCAACAAAGTTGCTACACCATGATTGGAATTCATCCGTCTACTATCACCCGTAATCTCAGGGAAAGTAGGTAACCAAGGCTGCTCCATCTGTTCAGACATCCGGACAAAAGAATTGAGGATCAAGGATTCTGTGCCAGGCTCTAACAGTACCCGCAATGGATGATGTGCCCGGTAGGAGTCCCAGATCCAGTCATCGGTAAAAAAAGGTTTGCCCTCGTCCTGATGGACCTTACCGTCGAACGCACTATAATAACGGCCATCCTCAGAAATATTGACTGGCCTTTCG
Organism: Sphingobacterium sp. UBA7253; assembly: GCF_002472745.1. Lineage (NCBI taxonomy): Bacteria > Pseudomonadati > Bacteroidota > Sphingobacteriia > Sphingobacteriales > Sphingobacteriaceae > Sphingobacterium > Sphingobacterium sp. UBA7253. Next base: position 10,381 of record NZ_DKSP01000123.1, read on the forward strand.
TAGGTGCGGTATAAGGAGGTATAAAACACATGTTTATTGGACTCATTGTCGCCTTCCACGGCAATTTTACCTAAAGCGTCGTTCCATATTTTACGGCCTTTTTCAGCCAGCTTCTTTTGATCAAAGTCGCTGATTTCACGCTTTAAATTGGCTTTTGCCTGTGCGACATCGATAAATGAAACACCATATTTCATGCGCAAGCTAGTCCCTGCCTGATTGAACTCCAATACCATACACGAATTCTTACCAACAGCTTCTGTTGCATTTTCAAGTTGTTGGCCTTGCAGTCGCTTTACCGCAACAGGCTTGGATTCGGGAATAGCATAAATATACACATGCGTTCCATTACCAATATCCTGTGTACCCGAAAGTCCCTGTCCGTCCCATTGAAGTTTTCCTTCCTGCGAGTTGAACTGAAGATATTTTGTAGAAGTTGTTGGAAACGTAAAGGTATACATCCCCGACTGATGCGACAGCGCATAGTCTACCTGAATATTCTCCTGATCCAACAGCACCGAATAGGCATACGGATGTATTTCCTCCTGATCGTAACTATACAGTTGTACCGGTTTCAAACTGCCTGGCAATTTCACCATGGGACTAAGATTGAATGCCGATTTTCCACGATGGCTGGTAACGATAAGCGGCAGACCGAACAGACGGTCTGACGTATAGTCTCCACGCTCAGGATAAACGCGCAAAAGGCTGTTTGGCAAGTGGACTGTTGGATAGGTTGGCACCAATAAATGGCTGATGTTGCCCATATAAGGATTGACATAGTCAACATAATCTTTCGTCATTTTAGCTTGGGAAAAACCTTTTAGCATACTGACCGAAAGAAGAGAACAGCAGCATATTGTGCGTAACAATGTATTGGTTTTACGTTTGATATTCTTCGTTAGCATTTTAAACAATTAAGTGTTCGATGGTTTAAGGGCGAAACAGTTGTTCCGCCCCTAAAGTTAATTTTTTTTGGCAACATATCGTCTTCGTGTCCATCGATTATTTGGGACCTGTCAATAATCCAGTCTGCTTTACCTTCTTGATACTGCCGTCCTTATTGTACTCCAAGCGGTCTACGCAGATAGAGCGAAGCCCATCGGTGAATTCGCCATTTTTTTGTGACATTTCACTGTGATGGTAAAAAGCATACCATTTACCTTTGAACTGCAAGATAAATGTTGATTGATGTAGTGCGTAAAAAAAACGCTACGCTTTACGACTTAATTTGGATGTTGAACGATTATCCCTATATTCGACAAGCCAATCCCATAGGGAACTTGTGCGATATAAACCAATTTATCAATAGCAGGACATCATGAACATCCTAAAACCTTATTTACTTATCCTTCTCCTACCATTTATTTATTTTGACAGCCTTGCACAGTCCGCGACGAAGATTATCGATCTTTCCACCTATGGTGTTGTTCCCAACACGGGCAACAATAGTACTGCATTGGTCAATAAAGCTATTCAATCCATCTTCAGCAAGATTGGCAAGAAAGAACCTATTATTTTAAAATTCAAAAAGGGACGTTATGACTTTCATCCAGAAGGGGCGCTAACCCGCGAATACTACATCTCCAATCACGATCAGGACAACCCCAAAACCGTAGGTATGGCATTTGAAAATTGCGACAACATCACAATTGATGGACAAGGATCAGACTTTATCTATCATGGACGCATGTTACCTATCGCATTGATCGAGAATAAAAACCTCACGTTGAAAAATATCCACATCGATTTTGAGCGCCCTCAGATCTGCCAGGTCAAGATTTTACAAAACGATACAATCAACGGTACAATTACTTATCAAACTGCACCTTGGGTAACCTATACGATCAAAGACAGCATATTTTACAATACCGGTGAAGGCTGGCAACTGAGACCGACATCGGGGATTGCCTTTGAAGAAAAGACCAAACGGATAGTCTATAATACAAGCGATATCCGCGTGGGCACAACCAAAGTGAAAGAGCTCTCTCAGGGTATTATTCAAGCGCAGCAATGGAAGAATAGCAAGCTTATACCGGGTACCGTCGTTGCCATGCGCGCGGGATTTCGTCCCAGTCCGGGCGTATTTGTCCATAAAGGAAAAAATATACGACTTGAAAATATCGCCGTCCATTACGCCGAAGGCATGGGTTTGCTAGCTCAATTAACGGACAACATCACATTGGAAGGTTTCCGAATTGCACTTCGCAGCGATCAGGATCCGCGTTATTTTACAGCTCAGGCCGACGCAACACATTTTTCGGGTTGCAAGGGTGTTATTGTATCGAAGAATGGACTGTATGAAAATATGATGGATGATGCCATCAATATCCATGGCACCTACCTGAAGATCACCAAACGACTAGACGACAAAACATTGATCGGTCGTTATATGCACGATCAATCCTACGGATTTGACTGGGGCTACCAGGGGGATACGGTCCAATTTATCCGATCCAGTACAATGGAACTCTGGGACCAGAAAAATAAGATCCAATCCATTAGCGTTTTACGCGAGAAAGCCTCAGATCCAATCCGCGAATTCAAGATTACTTTAAGTAATGCTTTGGACCCAGCTATTGACCCAACAAAAATGGATATTGGCATCGAAAACCTCACATGGACGCCACGTGTGCTATTTAGTGGCAATACCATACGCCACAATCGAGCACGGGGTGCTCTATTCAGTACGCCAAAAAAGACCCTGGTAGAAAACAACCGCTTTGATCATACTTCAGGTACAGCTATTCTCCTGTGTGGCGATGCCAATGGTTGGTACGAAACGGGTAGCTGCCACGATATTCAAATCCGGAACAATACTTTTATCAATGCCTTGACCAATATGTTCCAATTTACCAATGCGATTATATCGATCTATCCAGAAATTCCGGATTTAAAAAATCAGCAGAAATACTTCCATAGCCATATCGTCATCGAAGACAACCGCTTTGAAACCTTCGATAAGCCTATTCTTTACGCCAAATCAGTCAATGGATTGGTCTTTCGCAACAATCAAATCAAGACCAATAAGGAATATCCTGCATTTCATTGGAATAAAAAGCCCTTATTTTTTGAACGTGTCGCAAATAGCATTATTTCAAACAATACGGTAAATGGCAAACAAAGTGATTTACAAACCTTGGATCAATAACAAGTCCCGATATTTAAACTATAAACTGTCCCTATGTTATTTCACAAAAACAATTTATCATTCACCCTTGCGGTGTTATTTATCGGTATGCATGTAGGAGGCCATGCGCAAACAGTCAACCGAACTAAAGTTAAGCAGAAGCACCAATCGGTATCCACAACAGAACGCCCCAATATTGTCGTGTTTTTTGTGGACGACCTCGGTTGGCAGGACATGTCCGAACCATTTTACAAGGTCAAAACGCCAATCAACGAAAAGTTTCATACCCCCTATCTGGAAACATTGGCCAAAGAAGCCATTAAATTTACCAATGCGTATGCAACACCGGTGTGCACACCTTCCCGGGTGAGCTTTCTGACCGGTTTAAATGCTGCTCATCATCGTGTCACCAATTGGACCCATCCCAAAGCTGACACCCCGACCGATAGCAAAGATGAATTGTTGAATCCACCGGATTGGAATATCAACGGACTAAGCCCTGTGCCCAATATACCACATACGATATATGCTACTCCATTTCCAAGCATCCTTAAGGCCAATGGTTACTATACCATTCATGTGGGTAAAGCACATTGGGGATCTGCCGGAACACCTGGTGCCAGCCCTTTAAATTTGGGTTTTATGGTCAATATTGCAGGACACTCCGCTGGGCATCCACAAAACTACTATGGCGAGCAGAATTACGGAAACCTTCCTGGTAAAGCAGGTTATCAGGCAGTTCCCGATCTTATGGAATACCATGGCACATCCACATTTTTAACGGAAGCCTTAACCCGGGAGGCGCTGAAGGCACTGGAGGAACCTATACGCCGTAAGGAGCCTTTTTTCCTTAATTTTTCCAACTATGCGGTGCATGTCCCGATCCAACCCGATCCACGTTTTGTACAAAAATACCTCGACCGCGGCTTAGATTCCACTGAAGCAGCTTATGCTTCACTAGTCGAAGGTTATGACAAAAGTATGGGTGATATCGTTCAATTTCTTAAAGACAAAAACCTGTACGATAACACCGTCATTATTTTCCTTAGCGACAATGGCGGACTAAGCCTCAGCCCAATGCGCACCGGACCAAGCCATACACAGAACCTACCATTAAAAGCTGGGAAAGGGTCGGTTTACGAAGGTGGAATCCGGGTTCCTCTGTTGATCAAACAGGCCAAACAGCACCCTGCAAGCACAGATGCTACCCCTGTTATGGTCGAAGATCTCTTTCCAACGATTCTCAGTTTAGCCAAAATAGATCGCTATCAGCTCGTACAGGAAAAACCAGATGGAAAAAATCTTTTGCCCTTAATGGAAGGTAATAGGTCCGACAATTGGAACAGCCGTCCATTGGTATGGAATATCCCCAACAAGTGGACAGTACCAGATGGCCCTGGAATCAACTTTTTCTCGGCAATAAGACAAGGAGATTATAAGTTACTTTACGACATGAAAAATGGGAAGCTTGAACTTTACAACCTGCAGCAAGATATCGGTGAACTCAACAACCTTGCCCCAAAAATGAAAGGAAAAACCAGCGAGCTCAGCAAATTACTTTCTGATCAGCTCCGGACTTGGAAGGCTCAGTTGCCGACCTACAAAGCTACGGGACAGCAGATCCCCTATCCTGATCAAATTAAGCTGATGGATTAAGGGGCCTGCTTGGATGACTTATACAGCGAAGCCCCGATACAACGAAGCCCCGAAAGTACATATCGGGGCTTCGCTGGTTTATCCTCTCCTTCGAAGATACGATTTAGCAAAATCTGTTGCTATCCTGACAACTATCCTTTTTTTTCTTTTTTTGCAGATTCAATCAGTTCACGCATTTCTAATTTAATGTAATCAACATTAGGGGTCTTTTATTAATTTAAAATATTATTAAACCTTGACAATAAAAACCGAATTTTTTATGGCTCTGCAAGCATAAAACAAGATAAATTTCAGCACTCATCCAAAAACAAATGTACTTTTGACTATTTATTCGAAAAATTAAAAGTGAATTCTATTTTAATTTTATTCAACCTAATTTTGAGTTAATTACGGCTCAAAAACCAATTTCTTATGAATATAAGCCCAAATGATGATGTCAAATGTTTAATGAATTTCAAAAGATTAAACACAAAAAATAAAAAATACGTACAGATCTTGACCTTATTTAATAAAATCTGTAATATTGAAAAAAAGTTACATTCCTCAACCCTACCAATCTAAGGAATTCAACTTCACACTATCATATCATGAAAAACGATAAAGATCCAGCTCATAATGATGCAAGCTTGTTAGCTAGGCTCCGAGAAGGCGATTTAGAGGCTTTCAATATTTTGTATGATAAATATTGGTCTTTACTTTTAGATGAATCTTACAAAAGACTCGAAGATTTAGCTTCCTGTGAAGAGATTGTTCAGGATGTATTTATTGAACTTTGGGAACACTGTCCCAGTAGAGAGATTCACAACCTGAAATCCTACCTCATTGCATGCATGAAATACAAAGTCTTTGAAACCTATAAGAAAAACAAACGCAGAAATATCCTTATCGAAGAAAATCATCACCTTTATCGAAGTTATGAAATTCTGGAAGGAGATCAGTATGCCGAAAAGGATTTAAAATCTTTAATTGAACAATGGGTAGCCCATCTCCCACAAAAAAGAAAAGAAATCTTTAAAATGAGATACTTAGATGGACTTACCACAAAAGAAATTAGTGATTTGACAGAAACTTCCCAAAATACAGTTCAAAATCACCTCGGAGTATCAATTCAAAAATTAAAAAAACTTGTTATCCAACATTTTTTGACGCTACTCATAATTTTATACAACTGTAAATAAGTAAATTACAAATAAACACCAATTTAGACTAGTACATTTTTTCCTTTTAGGGGCACTATTTAAGTGAACATTGTACTAATCATATGCAATATCCTAACCAAGAGCTCGAAAAGCTAATTGACAAATACTTAAAAGGCGAAGCCAATTCGGAAGAAATGGACGTCGTAGAACGTTTTTTCGATTCATTTTCATCCCGACCGAATTTAATCAAAACACTACCCGATCATGTACAGAAAGCACTCAAAGCACGCATTCATGGCAGAATTATAAAGAAACTGACTCGGAGGAATCAGAAAACATTCAATTTCCCTAGAATTGCAGCAGCTGCAGCTATCCTCTGTATCGCTTTTACAGCTCTTTATCTTTACAAAATTGCGCAACCAAACAATCGAGAAATTACGCTAACAAACGGACAACAGCAGCGAATTGTTCTAGAAGATGGTACAAAAGTTACACTTAATGCTTCGAGCAAAATAATCTATCCCGCCTCATTCAAAGATTCCAGCACACGTGAAGTTACTTTGATTGGGGAAGCATTTTTCGATGTCGCCAAAAATCCATCCAAGCCCTTCCTTATTCATACACCAAAAATGGAAATTAGCGTACTGGGAACCGCTTTCAATGTGCGCGATTATGCCGAAGAAAATAATGCCCAAACAGCTTTGGTACGTGGCAAAGTATCCATCTGGAAAAAAGGAACTGACAATCAGAAATTTATATTAAAGCCCAAAGAAAAGTTTGTGATCAGAAAGGTATATGGAGTTGAAAAGGAATTCCCATCTACAACTACTAAAACCGCATCGGCTCCTATGGCAATAGCTATTCAGCCATTTTCCATCTCTGAAAAAGACGGATCCGCGTTAGAAACCGAATGGTTATTAAATCGGATTACCATTCAAGATGATAGATTACTGGATATCGCCTTAAAACTAGAACGCATGTATGGCGTGGAAATTAAAATTACAAACAAAGCAGTTGCTAACCAACGCTATTCAGCAACATTCGAAAACGAACAACTAGAAAATATCCTAAAAGCATTACAAACTGTCAATTACTTTCAAATTAAAAAAACGGGGAAAAATCAAATACAACTACTCTAAAAACAATCAACCTATATAACTCACATGAACAAAACAAAACCCAAATTTAGAAAAGAGTCGAGATTGGCTTTACTGCTCATTTGTCTTAGCGCCATGCATATACAGAGCTTCGCCTATTCTCAAACTGAAAAAATTGATGTCTCCGTCCAGGGAGGAAAACTCGAAGATGTATTTCAAACAATCAATGACAAGAGCAAATACAAAATGTTCTTTAGCAAATCGACTCTCCCAAACTCGACAATCAATATTGTTGGAAAGAAAATCAGTGTAAAAGATCTTCTTTCCCAGTCTCTGGCCGGGAGCAACCTAACATGGGAAGTATTGGACAATGACATTATCGCTATAAAAGAAAAAAAAGAGAATCAGCAACACATTGCGGGCCAAGTAGTCAATGAAAATGGAACGCCTTTGGCAGGAGTATCTGTTATCATAAAGGACTGGCAAAAAGCAGAATACCGCAATATGCAAACGAGTACCGCAACGGATGTCAATGGACAATGGGGACTGCGTATTCCAAATGACGATGTCATTATTACTTTTTCTTTTATTGGTTATCAGAAGGTTGATATCACTGCAAAGCAGCTTATTGCCAATTCTACTCCTATTAAACTGAAACCGGAAGAAGGAAGCTTAGAAGAAGTGGTTGTTATTGGCTACGGTACGACAACACGTAGACTGAATACGGGATCAGTTGCTTCGATCACAGCGAAGGACATTACCTCTCAACCTGTAAGTAATCCCCTTGCCGCACTATCGGGAAGAATGTCCGGTGTATTGATCGCCCAAAACAATGGTGTGCCCGGAAGTGCTGTTCAGATTCAGATTAGGAATCAAGCGTCATTAAGTGGAACAACCTCTGGTTCAATACCGCTATACGTGGTTGATGGAGTTCCATTTACCAATTTTAACGGCGGACAACCTGCAACAGATAACCTCAATTCATTTGGTATCTCAGCTTCTTCAGGCGGCTTAAGTCCCTTCAGCATGATTAATCCAGCGGATATTGAACGTATCGATGTCTTGAAAGATGCCGACGCTACAGCGATCTATGGTAGCCGGGGCGCAAATGGTGTCGTATTGATCACCACAAAAAAAGGATCTGCAGGTCGTACTCGCATTGGTGTAAACTTTAACACCGGATTTACCGAGGTCAACCACTTTATCCCTATGTTGAATCTAGAACAATATCTCACGCTAAGAAAAGAGGCTTTTGCTAATGCTGGAGTTACACCTACAGCCGATAACGCTCCAGATCTTATGTTATGGGATCAGAACAAATCGACAGATTGGCAGAAAATGCTGATTGGAAACAAAGGACATATTACCGACGTTCAAGCGAATATGTCTGGTGGAAACGAATCTACCCGTTTTTTCTTTAATTCGGGATATAGACGCGAGAGTACTGTTTTTTATGGAGATAGCAAAAACAGTCGCTTTACCTCACGGTTAAACTTGGATCACACCTCCTCTGACAAAAAATTCAATGCCGCTTTATCAGTTAGCTATGCCAACGACAATTCCGATATGCCTTCCTCTGATGTCACATCTCTCTACAATTTGCCCCCCAATTATCCAATCTATAGTGACAATGGAAAATACTATTGGTTACCGTCATCAGCTTTTATTGACAACCCAATCGCCTTGCTCGAACGGAAATACTTTGGTAATACCAATAATCTGATCTCGAACGCCAATCTGAGTTACAAAATTCTACCTGGACTGACAGCAAAAGCAAATTTTGGCTATACCATCACACAGTTGAACCAAAATAATCAACGCCCAATTACTTCCTTAAATAACACCGTCTCCAACCCGCTTGGATCTTCCAGTTTCTCTAATACAAAGGCCGAAAATTGGATTATTGAACCGACATTGGATTATGTAAAAAGTATCGGCGAAGGTAAATTTACGGCATTAATTGGAACAAGTTTTCAGCAAAATTCATCCCGTTCACAGACAACCAATGGTTCTAATTATTCAAACGATGCACTTTTAGGTTCGCTCAGTGCCGCAGGATTATTCACTGCCAGCAATAACCTCGTATATTACAAATACAATGCACTATTCGGAAAAGTAAATTACGACTGGAAAGAGAAATATTTGTTTAATGGAACTTTTAGAAGAGATGGCTCATCTCGTTTTGGACCTAAAAACCGATTCGGAAATTTTGGAGCAATAGGGCTAGGATGGGTCTTTGGAAAAGAGGATTTTATACAAGATAATCTAACGTTTTTAAGTTTTGGTAAATTGAGAGCGAGCTATGGAACTACAGGTAATGATCAAATTTCAAATTACCTTTATCTTCCACTCTACTCTTCAACAACCGCATATCTGAATAATCCTTCCATGAATATTGGAACACTTCCAAATGAATATATCAAGTGGGAAACAACCAAAAAACTGGAGTTTGCTTTAGATCTAGGTTTCTTGAAAGATCGAATTTTGTTTACGGGAAACTTTTTCAGAAATCGTTCTTCTGACCAGATAACTGATTTAGTTTTAAGTACTCAAACGGGCTACAACAGTTACAAAGAAAACCTACCGGCATTGATCCAAAATACAGGCTTGGAATTGGAGTTGAATACCACCAATATTACAAATGAAAATTTTACATGGAAAACATCTGCTAATTTCACGTTTTATAAAAACAAACTTGTCGAATTTCCTGGAATTGAAAACACATTTTATTCAAGTAGCTTTCTAGTTGGTGAGCCGCTCAATATGGTCCGTTTGTATCACTATCAAGGTGTAGACCCCACAACAGGAAGAGCGTTATACGAAGACCGCAATGGCGATGGGGCTATAACGGGCGATGACCGATACGTTGCTAACTTAGGTACACCTTTCTATGGTGGATTTAACAATACTTTTTCCTACAAAGGCTTCGAGCTCGGTGTATTTTTTCAATTTAACCACCGCTTTGGAGTAACTAAAATCCTCAACACGAGACCGGGGGCTATGCTCAACCAAAATGATTACTGGTTGGACAGATGGACACCAAATAACAGCAATACCAATATCCCGGGAGCAATTATCCCGACAGTACCGGCATCTTCAGCTGATGGAGTTGCATTAAGCAACTCTTATAATCAATATACCAGCTCTGATGCTGTCTATGGGGATGCTTCCTATATTAAATTGAGGTCTGTCAATTTATCTTACAACCTGCCCAAAAGCTGGACTTCGAGATTAAAAATGTCTAATTGTAATGTATTTATGCAAGGGCAAAATCTCTTTACTTGGGCCAAGAACAAATATGTCCTGGATACCGAAACGACCGTGCAAGGCGGTCCATCTGGTTTAGGAACTGGAACGATTGCCCAGGTATTGCCTCCATTGCGGACGATTGTATTTGGATTTAACTATCAATTTTAAAACTAGAGATCATGAAATTAAACATCAATAAAAATATACTATTATTAGCAATTACCAGTGGAACTCTTTTGACCAGCTCCTGCGAAAAATTTGTGGAATTGGGCGCTCCACCGACACAAGTTGTAGCTGGCGAAGCATTCTCTACAGATGCTTCTGCAAATAGTGTCATACGCGGATTGTATACCACAACATTAAGCATCAATCTCGCTGGGACTTCAACCTTTTATACAGGAATCGCTGCAGACGACCTTCAATACAATGCGGCTGATGCAAATACCTCGGAATTCGCCAGCAATAACCTGCTGAACACAAATGGGAATGTCGCTAATTTCTGGTCAAATTGCTACCAACTTATCAAGAATGCAAACAATGCGATATCGAGTCTCGACGCATCCACCAGCCTTACCCCTAGTGTAAAAGATCAGCTCCTGGGCGAAGCGAAATTTTTTAGGGCTTATACCTATTTCTATCTCGTCAACCTCTATGGTGATGTGCCATTGCAATTACGTGATGACCTCCACGCTTTTGAAGATGCAATTCTTCCGCGAACTTCTGCACAGCAAGTATATGATCAGATTATTGCTGATCTAAAAGATGCGGAAAGTAAGATGGCGACGGCCTATGATGCAACGGCAAGCCCGAGAGGAAGAGCTAACAAAACTGCTGCAAGCGCACTATTGGCAAGAGTTTATCTCTACCAAAAGGATTATCAAAATGCCGAATCTTATGCCACCAAAGTATTACAGTCATCTGATTATGGCATGCCGACACCAGATAAAAATTTTGTAAACTCAAGTAATGAGGTTATCCTTCAACTTGGCAATCAAACGGGAGTAACGACATTTGGCTCCAATTATATTACCGCGGCTACAGCTACACCCGGCTACACCCTACCGGACGCTGTGTACAATAGCTTTGAGACATCTCCGACGGTTGACTTAAGAAAAACAAATTGGACAAGTCCAAAGACGGTCTCCAACAAAATCTATTATGCCATAACCAAATATAAAGTATCCTCGGGAACAGGTTCCGAATACCATATTATGCTTCGCTTAGCCGAGCAGTATCTTATTCGCGCGGAAGCGAGGGCTAAATTGGGAAAACTTGCCGAAGCCCGGACAGATGTGGATGCTGTCCGTTCTCGCGCTGGACTTGCAGGACTTAATTCAAGCTTAAACCAAACACAATTACTATCTGCAATAGAAACAGAACGCCTGCACGAATTTTTCGGTGAGTTCGGCCATCGTTGGCTCGACCTCAAGCGGACCGATCGTGCTACCGCTGTATTGTCTCCAATCAAATCAAACTGGCAGGCCACGGATGTCTTGTATCCCATTCCACAAGCCCAGATTTTGATCAACAATAAACTGACACAGAATCCAGGATACCAAGATTAATGAATTTAAAAAATCATACAGACAAAAAATGAAAACAAAAATCTTAACGGCTGCGTTGGTGTTTTCGCTAACAGCATCTTTTGCACAACAACCAGCAAAAAACAAATACCAACAGTATCTCCCCATTATAGAAAAAGGTACGTTGGTACAAAAGGATTCGCTTGCTAATGTATTAATGAGCGAATTAAAGACTTATAAATCAGAAGAAGACTACCGTACTACAATCAACATTTTGCGTTCTTTAGGGAAAGAAGATCTGCAGGCATCTGCAGAAGTACTGGCTAAGAAAAAATATCCAAAAGGATCACTAACCCGTGATGCCTTTATCACAGATGTTTTTTACAATGCAAGTACGCCAGTACAAAAAGAAAAAGCTTATAACGACCTTATCAAAAAATGGCCAGTTAAAAACTTCAAGGAAGAACCACTGACTTATGATTATGTATTGGCTAATTTAGCACAAAGTTTTGCCAACGATGGAAATGCACAAAAAGCAGTATATTATCTAGGAGAATTGAAAGAACGATTCTGGCGCGGAAATGGCTATATACCTGTTGGTCAAATTTTGCTGAGCGCAGGCGACACGACTACAGCGGCTCCACTACTAAAGACCGCTATGGATGATAGCTATTACTATTTAACACTTCCCGAGAACCAAAAAGACAATAAAGCTCGCTTTGCAGCGATGGGATACGCAAGCTCCATGTCAGCCTATGTAAATATTCTTGTTGCTCAAAAAAAATACGCTGAAGCGCTAAATTATATTGAGAATGCGCTCAAAGCTGCGCCAGAGCAAGCGGATGGTCTAGCGATGGTATACTACAAATCTTTAATGGGCACAGGAAGAAAGCTTGAGGCATATAATATTCTCACCAAGTTATATGCTAAAGGACAATTTGCGGTCGAAAATGATCTTAAAAAATTATATACTGAATTGAACGGATCTGTTCAAGGCTACGAGAATTTTAATGCATCCTTAAAAATAGTGTTAACGCAAAACATTCGCAACCATATCAAAGAAATGGCAACTTTTAAACCTGCACCTAATTTTGAATTACTCAATCTTAAAGGCGAAAAAGTATCCCTAGCCAGTTTAAAGGGAAAAGTTGTGGTATTGGATTTTTGGGCAACTTGGTGTCAGCCATGTATCCGTTCATTTCCAGGAATGAAGGCAGCACAGGACTCTTATGCAGATGATAAGGATGTACAATTCTTATTCATGAATACCTGGGAGCGTGATAAGAACTATAAGGAAAATGTGATATCCTTTATCACCAAGAATAATTATCCTTTTGAAGTGCTCTATGACGATCAAAAAGATCCACAAACCGGAGAAGTTATGGCCGCGAAATTTGGAGTCAAAGGAATTCCAGCAAAATTTATTATTGATAAGGAAGGAAATATACGTTATTTTCTTACGGGATCTACCCCAAATGTAGATTACATTAAATTAGAAATGAAAGAGCTCATCGAAGCCGCTAAAAAACCTTACAAAGGGTAAAAAAAGGGGGCGTCCAAAAAGATCGGACAGCCCCCTTTTTTTTAATATCCAGCCAACTATAATCCAACCAACTCCCGAGCGTAAAAGAAGAATTTTTATGGGCTTTAAGACTTTCTTTATATTGTGGATCGGATGAATCCGCCGAAATGAGCCATACAGCAAATAAATTTGAGCTATCAGCAAAAATAGATCTGTCTCAGCAGTCTTATATTTGTTGCTATACAATATGCAGATGGCAACAAGAAACAACAGGAAGAAGTGGCTTCTATTTTTGAAAAGAACAATCTTAGGACTGGCAGTTCTCATCGCTCTTATCGGACTATATATGATGCATCCACAATTCGGCAAAAGACCCTCGGGTGAAAGACTTCAACGCATACAGCTATCGAAACAGTTTAAAGACGGAAAATTCCAGAATAGCAGCCCTACACCACAGCTCACGCAGCCCTGGACCGTCGCCCTATACGATTATTTTTTTAAGCGCTCCAAACACCTTCCATACGGCTCTATTTAGGCGGGGACAGCGGCTACGATAACCACTTCAAAGAGATAGGTAATCAATTGGGCCCTTTTGACCTGGCTATATTGGAGAATGGCCAATACGACCTCAGTTGGAAACACATACACATGATGCCGGAGGAGGTTGTCCAAGCGGCACATGATCTCAAAGCTTCCTTACTGTTTCCGGTTCATTCGTCCAAGTTTGTATTGGCCAATCATGCCTGGAATGAACCTCTAGAACGTATTTCCAAGGAAGCAATACGACAACAACAGCCTATGCTTACCCCCATGATCGGCTAGGTCATCGACCTCGATCAGCCCCCTTTAACACCTAGCTACTGGTGGCGGAAATAATGTTAAGCAACGGAATTGATAGTCGCTGGTGTTATGCCAAACTTCTCCTTGAAAGAAGCATAAAAATGAGAAAGGTTTTCAAAACCCAGATCAAGATAAAAATCTGCAGGTTTTTGTCGCTTATTTTCAATTAGATAATAAGCCTCAGAAAGACGTCTTTCTTGCAGCCATTTTCGGGGAGAGGTCTGGAATATTTTCTCAAAATCACGTTTAAAGCTTGCTAAACTCCGCCCAGTTAGTTTGGCAAAGTTTTCTAAAGGCACATTGTACCGATAGTTTTCAACCATAAACTGCTCGAGATCAATCTTATGCGGCTCCGAAA
>NZ_DKSP01000123.1:25031-25244 GCF_002472745.1 Sphingobacterium sp. UBA7253
AACAACAAGGTGATCAATTCATAGATCTTGATATTTTCCATCTGCGGGCTCACTCGGTCGATGGCTTCCGCATAGGGGGTCAATGACTCAAAATAACTTTTTATAAACAGGTTACTTTCCAGTACAACATTGGACTCACCCTGATACTTTTTGTCCGAACTGAGGTGATGGTCCATCGCGTATTGCTTCAGCCGATCAGCCCCCAGCAATACT
>NZ_DKSP01000123.1:25451-25965 GCF_002472745.1 Sphingobacterium sp. UBA7253
AAACAGATTTGTAAATATTATTTTTCGCGGGATATTTAAAAGCTTTGGCCAGTTGGTTTCTACGGGCAACCACAATCTGCCCTTCTGTCGCCACCAATTTTCCTTTCTGATGGTCCAGATGTGTTTCACCAGATAGCTGAAAAAAAACGACATGTTCGGGAATGAACTGTTCGTGCCCAAATGCTTTCTCGACATAACAGGAATACAAAAAGGCATTCCCAAAATCTTTCTCTTCCATGCTCAATACGATTTATTTTAAACGGCTCTGCGATTATGGGTACCGATAGCTAAAATCAGTCCCAGCCTAAAGGTAGCAAATATCTCATACCTTTTGCAAAGTCTAGTTGTCCGAAAGCTCAAAATATAGTTGATACACAGCTCAAATCAAGCTACCGAAAAACTCAACGCATAAATACATTCACTTTTTGGAAAGCATCCTTCTTTTTTCTAAATCGAATGGCCCATGTCATCACCTACGTGTTTCAACATGGAGCCATTCGAACTGCTTGTTATT
>NZ_DKSP01000123.1:26085-27033 GCF_002472745.1 Sphingobacterium sp. UBA7253
CTTTGCAGCAAGCCGCTTACGTATAATACTGACAAATTCGGGTGAAACCCCCAAGTAGGATGCAATATAGTATTGCGGTACCCTTTGGGAAATAGTCGGGTATAGTTCAATAAATTCCAGATAGCGATCGGCGGCTGGTTTGGCGATTGTATGGATCAGCCTATTTTGCAGAACAGCGAGCCGACGTTGCACCAACATACGAAAAACCCGCTCAAATTTTTACCGAAGGAAAAGACAATCCTTCACAGTATAAAGAATCAAAAACTTCTTTGCTATTCTCCCCCTATAAAAGTCTATATCCACCGACTTTTATAGGGAGAGATTTGTACCCATGGCCTGTTATCCTATTCTTTCAAAATCGCTCCATTTTTAGTGAATTTCACGCTAAAGCCATGCATCAGAACCCGCGTACGTTTGACCTTTCCTTCTCGTTTTCCAAAAGTCCCCAAAGCCGTCTCTTCTGGTGCGCCGAAATCAAAATCCACATCAATCAACAGGGGATATTTCTTTGTATTAACTAAACCCAAGCGATTGCTCGCTTTAATCCAACGGGTCACATCATCATCCCGGTCAACAAAATAGGTTCCGATTGTTAACCGATAAAATTTATCGTTTCTAGCGAGATCCAAATAAACCCTTTCTTTATCATTATTTAGGCTGTATTTACTTAAATGTTGTTCCAGTATTCTCTCTACGGAATCTGGAAATACATACAAAATTTCCTTCCCAACAGCCATCAACGTCATGCAGTTTAAAAATAAAAAAAGTAGGCTGCTTCTTATGAGGTGATGTATTTTCATGATCTTTATCGTTTTTCTAAAATCATCGGAACAGCGTTCATTTCAAGGGCATTCGTTTCATCCAAATGGAAATGGGCGCCTTTAGGCACCTCATCCTGCGCGAGTATCAAAAGTTGCTTGGCCAATGAAATAAGTCCCTGTTTGTTGG
>NZ_DKSP01000030.1:0-11572 GCF_002472745.1 Sphingobacterium sp. UBA7253
ACGGGTAATCAGGACTTTGGCAGTTACCTTTCGTTAGATACTTATCAAGGTTATGGTTATTTTGCATTTAACGGGGCATCGTACCAAGTTTGGGGTCCCAGTCAGAATACCAACTATGACCTTCGTTGGGAAAAAGCACAGAACTTAAATTTCGGCGTCGATTTTGATCTTTTCCAACGAAAAATAAGTGGTAGTATCAATTATTATGTACGTACCAACAAAGATCTACTAGGCTCCTATAACGTTCCGGTTCCACCATTCGTGTTAACAACAACCTTTGCCAATGTAGGTACTATGAAAAATTCGGGCCTGGAAGTGCAATTGAATGCTAAAATCCTCACCCAGAAAGATTTTTCATATTCGGTAAGTTTCGCTGGAGCATCAAATAGCAATAAATTCGTTTCCTTTTCAAATGACATTTATAAGGGGCAAAACTTTCAATTCATGTCCTATATGCCTTCGCCGGGGTCTCCCGGACCAGCTCAACGTTTGGAAGAAGGACGGAGAATCGGCAGTTTCTATATGTACGAATCTGCCGGTATCGACGCCACTGGACGTTTGATGGTGTATGATAAGGACAACAATATTATACCCGGAAACACAGCAAAGGAAGAAGATAAACGTTTTGTAGGCAATGGATTACCATTGTTTACCGCCAGTTTGGGACAGAACTTTACCTACAAAAACTTCGATCTTTCGGTATTTTTACGAGGTTCATTTAAATACGACCTCTTTAACACGACCGCTTTTTATCTGGGAACCCCAGTTACGCAATCTGGTGCGAACGTGCTCAAATCGGCTTATGGAAATGGCAAATATGCTGCGTTGACCAATGCAGAGACCTATTCTACTCTTTCGGATTACTTCTTGGAGAAAGGTGATTTTGTAAAAATCGACAATATTACGATTGGTTATAATATCAAACCTCCTGTCAAGCAAATCAGTTCGATCCGGGTGTATGCCGTAGCACGGAATCTATATACTTTCACCAAGTTTACAACAGGTGATCCTGAAGCAATATCCGTTAATGGACTAACACCCGGTATAAATACTTCCTTGTCTTACTATCCATCGACGGCACAATTCCTAGCAGGCTTACAGGTTAAATTCTAACGATTAAACACAACAAAGAGATGAAATTTTCATTACGTTATATAATTCCCCTTTCCATTAGCACCCTAATTTTGGGAAGCGCAAGCTGTACCAAGCTTGACGAAACCTTATATGATAAAATTACTTCTGACAATTTCTTACAGAAAAGAGAAGATGTGATCCGTGATTTTTTGAGACCGTTTGAACATGCCTTTTGGTCGATTCAGGGTGGTGGTCTATTTTACGCGCAGGAACTCCCTGCCGACCAATTGATGACCCCAAATAGGGATGGCGACTGGTTTGATGGAGGCAAATACCAACGGGCTCATTACCATACCTGGACAGTTCAGGATGATTATACCAGTGATATGTGGAAAGCTCTTTTTCAGGGTATCAGTTTAGCTACAAACTCGCTTGAGGATATCGAAAAGGTGGATATCCAAAAAGTTCAGATCACTGAAGCGGAAAAGGCCGACTTTGTGGCTGAGCTGAAGACACTCCGGGCCTGGTTCAACCTACGGGCTTTTGATTTATACCGGAATATTCCACTGGTAACAAAAGTAAAGGGTGAAACTGCAACTCCGCCGCAAGCGACACCTGCTGAAACCTTCGCCTTTATTGAAAAAGAGCTGAAAGATGCTATTCCCGGATTGCCACTCCGTCAGGATCTCGGCACAACGGGTATTGGTAGATGGACAAAAGGCGGAGCTGCAGCCTTGTTGGCCAGACTTTATCTGAATGCTGAAGTTTATACGGGTCAAAGCAAATATGCTGAATGTGCTGCGGTATGTCAGGATATCATAGACGGAAAATATGGCAATTACCAATTGGAAACGATATGGTCAAAACCTTTTGATTACGATAACGCAAATTCCAGTGAAGTTATCTACGGATTCCCTGCAACTTTGGCCCGCACACACTGGCATTATAGTTCGGATATGTATTGGTGGATGGCACCGCATCAGGCTCAAAATTTCTTCGGCTTTACCGATTTCGGAAATATGAATACCCGCTATGCCCTTCAGCCAGGACGGGATGTGGACAGTGTCGAGTATAATTTTGCCCTCGGTAAGCCCTTTATCAAATTTCAGCGCTATCCAGATGATCTTCGATTAAAGAAATATAAAAATCTTGGCAATAGTAAAAGAGAAGGTATGTTTTTGTTCGGTTACCTCCCCTATTATAGCGATCCGACAAAATTGGTCAAAAGCAACCGAGGATATACCATCTTTGCCCGTGATCAGGTGGGATGGTTTAAAGATACCCCTCCGGGAACAAAGATCGCAGATAAAGAATCCAATATGAACCATGCAGATGACAACTCTGGCTTATGGGTTGCGAAATATCCGATATATCCTTCTAAGGATCCAAATACCATTTCTTCGGCATTTGCAGAGATTAGACTTGCTGAAATTTATTATTCACTAGCTGAATGTAAATATAGAACCGGCGATAAAGGATCCGCCGCAAAATTGTTGAATGCGGTGCGTAAGCGTAACTATCCAACTGGCTCAAACAGCCTGTACCTGGAGTCGGGACAGCAATTGAGCGATCAGGAAATGATCGATGAATGGGGTCGTGAGTTCCTGGTCGAAGGAAGACGCCGAACCGATTTAATTCGTTGGGGTAAATTCAATTCTGGAAAATGGTGGGATAAAGAACCTGATAATAGTGATCATACTAAAATTTATCCTATTGGTCAGAGTGTTTTCACACTAACTCCGTCATTGCAACAGAATCCCGGATACTAATCAGTTTTAGTAAGTATAAAACCTTTTGAAAGTTATGAAATTTAATTGGAATATAAGATTGTCGGCTTCAAAGCAACTTGGAAATATCCTGCTATGGGGCGTATGTTTAATAATGGTGCAGTCCTGTTCGAAAGAACTGGATGCACCTACTCCACTGCCATTCGAAATTACGGATATTACAGCATCTGCTGATAAAGTGGTCATTAATCCGAGTAAGCCGTCTGAGGATGCGCTTACGGTTTCGTGGCCGGCATTTTCAAACTCAATGATCTCTTATAAAATAATCCTGGCTAACGGTGA
Organism: Sphingobacterium sp. UBA7253; assembly: GCF_002472745.1. Classification (NCBI taxonomy): domain Bacteria; kingdom Pseudomonadati; phylum Bacteroidota; class Sphingobacteriia; order Sphingobacteriales; family Sphingobacteriaceae; genus Sphingobacterium; species Sphingobacterium sp. UBA7253. The sequence continues at coordinate 3,144 of NZ_DKSP01000030.1, forward strand.
GCAACGGGATAGTGTAGCAGTCGCCTCTGGAGCGATAAGCAAACGGTTTACCCAGGGTGAATTGAACGCTATACTAGTTGAAAAATTGAAGATGACGGTCAATATAGAGTCCAAACTGGATATTACGGTGCTCGGACTAATTCCGTCAAAAACGCTGTCAACTACATCGAAAACAATCAGCATACAGGTTGTTCCTGGTCCGGTCGGTGCGGCGTATGCATCCCTATGGGTGGTGGGCGATGCTACGCCAAATGGCTGGAATATTGAAAACCCAAATGCAATGAAGAAAGATCCGACCAACGCCTTTCAGTTTAAGTTTAATGAAGTATTGAATGCTGGTGACTTTAAAATCCCTGTAGCGACAGGAAATTGGGGGACAGATTTCTTTATGCCTTTAGCAAACCATCCAAAACTTTCCGAAACTGGTGTTCAGCTGGTTCCGGGTGGAAACCCTGATTATAAATGGAACATCGCAACTGCTGGCGCTTACAAGATTCTGCTTAATATCAGTGCAACCCCATTTATAACGATCAAACCTTTTACCCCGTACAAGCAGATATGGCTCGTAGGGGACGCTGTGCCTTCTGGCTGGACAATAGATAATCCAACACCAATGGTGCCTACAGCAGGAAACCCTTATGAGTTTACTTATACAGGCTCATTAAAAGTGGGCGAATTTAAGATCCCAACCGCAACCGGAAGCTGGGACGGAGATTTCTTCATGCCACCAACCAATGGAGAAGGAACAACAGGAAAAGATGCAATAATTATCGCTGAGGGTAAAATCGACAACAAATGGAAAATTACCGAAGCTGGAACGTATAAAATTACCTTCAACCAGCTTTACGAAACAATTTCAATTGTCAAAAATTAGGCCATATGAGACGATTTCATCAACTCGCTACACCACTTGTATTTTTGAACATGCTGTTTATGACAGCATGTTCAAAAACTCCTTCAAATGATATAACCACAAAGATAATTCATCCAGACAGTTTGCAAAATCCGTTCGTCGGCCCACTATATTGGAGCCCTTACGAATATAACTTCGAAACGGATGGTTATATTCCTGAAGATGAATGGGAAAAGAATATCAACTGGATTGACAACAACCTAAAATCTTTAGGTTACAAGATGGTCTGTATCGACGGCTGGGGCGACGACTTTAAATACAACGCCGATGGTTATCGTACAACCCACTCGTCCAAATGGAAGCACGACTACGCCTGGTGGTCCGATAACCTGAAAGGTAGAGGGATGACTTTGGGAATATACAACAACCCCCTATGGGTAATCAAATTGGCCGCTGATGCTGGTGTAAAAATTAAAGGAACGAATATTCCCCTTTCCAGCATCATGAAAGAAGATGAACAGGCCACCTGGTTTAAGTGGGTACAAGTTGACAAACCGGGAGCCGAAGAATATGTCAAAGGATATATTCAATACTATGCGGATATGGGTGTGCGCTATCTACGCGTAGATTTTCTTTCCTGGTTTGAAGATGGAAAAGATAGGAATATGGGGACAGTAGGTCCAGTACGTCCGGCGGCGTACTACGAGAAAGCTCTTCGGTGGATGCGTGAAGCCTGCGATAAAAATGGAATTTTCTTAAGTCTGGTGATGCCACATCTCTATAATGATGCGCAGGTAGAGCAAAAATACGGACACATGATCCGCGTCAACGACGATGTTGGAGATGGCAAATGGTGGCGATGGAGCGACAATGAACGTGGAATCAAACGTGTTGGATGGTCACAATATGCAAATGGCATGGATGGTCTGACCTATTGGTCTAACATTTCAGGCAGAGGAAAGATGATACTGGATGCTGATTTTCTTCGGATTAATACTTTTTCCAATGATCATGAAAAGAAGAGTGTCATCTCAGCCTGCTTTATTTCTGGCGGCGCTGTCACAATTGGAGACCGTTATAATTCCATCGGTAAAAATCTTTGGCTTTACCAAAATAGGGAACTACTTGCTTTAAGAGAAGATGGATTTGTCGGAAAACCCTTAACCAACGATCCGAAAGATCCAAAAAGCCAGATCTGGAAAGGTCAGTTGACCAATGGTGATTGGGTCATAGCCCTTTTTAATAGAGAGAGTAACTATCAAACCAGAGGATTGAATTTTACTGATTTATCTGGCAGCCATTGGCGGGTAAGGGATTTATGGAAACATGAAGACCTGGGGACAATGAGTTCCTATCTTGAGAATATTCCACCACATGGTGTAACAGTTTTGCGATTAACGAAGTAATCCAAAGCTCATAACAATACTGAATTTTAATATATATGCTAAAATAGAAATGATGAAAAAATCAATTTTTCTTTTATTTGTCGTCTTTTGCTGTAACGGGATCGTAGCACGGGGGCAACAGATAAAATCGCCCAATGGAAGATTTGAACTGGCCTTTGGATTGACAAAAGAAGGTACGCCAACCTACGAATTAAAGTTTAAAAACAACGTGGTAATCAAGACCAGCAATCTGGGATTGGAACTCAAGCTCAAACCGGATGAAGAATTAAACTTAAAGGGACAAACGGATGGTGAAACCCAGATAAAAAAGAAGAGCTCGCTTTATAGCAATTTTGAAATCTCCGATTCAAAGACCAGCACTTTCGATGAAACATGGCAACCGGTATGGGGAGAAACTAAAAATGTAAGAAACCATTATAATGAACTCGCTGTCACATTAAACCAAAAACAAACAGAGCGCCAAATTATTATCCGTTTTCGTTTATTTGATGATGGTCTCGGTTTTCGGTATGAATTTCCACTGCAGAAAAACCTAAATTACTTCACTATTAAAGAGGAACGTAGCCAGTTTGCCATGACTGGTGACCATACCGCTTATTGGATTCCTGGCGATTATGACACCCAGGAATATAATTATACCACATCTAAACTATCTGAAATAAGGGGTTTGATGGGAAGCGCTTACGAAGGCGGCAACGTCTCTCAAACCTCCTTCTCGCCAACGGGGGTACAGACCTCGTTGATGCTAAAAACCAATGAAGGTGTTTACATCAATTTACATGAAGCAAGCTGTCTGAATTACTCGACGATGCACCTCAATTTGGATGACAAAAATTTTGTTTTTGAATCTTGGCTTACGCCAGATTCACATGGCGATAAGGGTAAAATGCAAGCACCCGCTACCTCACCTTGGAGAACAATTATCGTAAGTGATGATGCAAGAGATATATTGGCGTCTAAGATGACCTATAATTTGAATGAGCCAAGCAAAATACAAAATACTTCCTGGATAAAGCCTACAAAATATGTAGGCGTGTGGTGGGAAATGATTTCCGGTAAGAGTAGTTGGTCCTATACAAATGAATTTCCGTCTGTCCAGTTGGGAATAACAGATTTCAGTATGGCAAAACCAAATGGTACCCATGGCGCGACAACAGCAAACGTTAAAAAGTATATAGATTTTGCTGCGAAGCATGGTTTTGAGGGTGTTTTGGTTGAAGGATGGAATATCGGATGGGAAGATTGGTTTGGCAATGATAAAGATTATGTCTTTGATTTTGTCACGCCTTATCCTGATTTTGATCTCAAAGGATTAAACGATTATGCACACGCCAAAGGTGTGAAACTGATTATGCATCATGAGACATCCGGATCTATCCGCAACTATGAGCGACATATCGATACAGCCTATAGGCTGATGAACCAATTGGGTTATGATGCTGTAAAAAGTGGGTATGTAGGAAATATTCTTCCATTGGGTGAACACCACTATAGCCAATGGACAAATAACCATTTTCAGTATGCTGTAGAAAAAGCAGCTTCCTACCAAATTATGGTTAATCAGCACGAAGCTGTACGTCCGACGGGTGTAGCACGTACCTGGCCAAATTTGATAGGCAATGAATCTGCTAGAGGTACAGAATACCATGCATTTGGTGGCATAAAGCCCAATCATGTAACTATCTTGCCTTTCACAAGACTTATTGGCGGTCCAATGGATTATACCCCCGGTATTTTTGAAATGAACCTCGCCAATGGCGCCCATGTGAATAGTACGTTGGCCAACCAATTGGCGCTATATGTAACGATGTATAGCCCTTTGCAGATGGCAGCAGATTTTCCGGAAAATTATGATCGTTTTCCAGATGCTTTTCAATTTATTAAAGATGTCGGGCTGGATTGGGATGACAGTAAATATTTAGAGGCTGAACCTGGTCAATATATTACCGTTGCCCGTAAAGAAAAAAATACAGAAAAATGGTTTTTAGGAAGTGTAAATGGAAATTCCAGCAGAACATCGAAGATAAAATTTGATTTTCTGGATGAAGGAAAGACCTATTTGGCAACTATTTATGCTGATGCGTCAGACGCAAACTATAAGACAAAACCACAAGCGTATACAATAAAAACTACAAGAGTAACGAAAAAGGACACGATCGTTCAACATTGTGCCGCAGGCGGTGGTTATGCTGTTTCGATTGTCCCAATCAAAAAATAAAGGCAATTGATGAGATCATAGGGAGGATTTTTCGGATCCAAACGGAAATGAATCCCTAAATGTCTTATCCATTTCTATAATTAATAAGGCCTTCTTCCCAATCTCACTTATGATAGTTTAACGGATCGATATAACTAATGTTCATTAGCGAACTTTATATCGGACCACCAACGAGATGCAATGCGTGATATATGCGGTTCTATTTCTTACATCCTGTTTTGTAAATTCAAAAACCAGTAAAGCGATATCATGAAGCTAGTTGCGAAAATATTTTAATTAAAATAGCGCTGAATAAATATGGATCATTTAGAACCTATACCATTATCGACATTAGTAGCTAATATCAAACAGGAAATTAGTTATGGTGAAGGGAAAATGGAAACCCACAAAGGCTCTAAACAGTTTAGCCCGGGCACCAAAGTGTATATTATCGATTGGTATGCTGGGATGTGCCAAGCTATCACTGTAATCGGCTTGTCCAGAGACACAAAAAAAATTAATTACGATTGTTATACGGGCCGAATGGATCGAAAACTTCCGCGTCAAGTTATGCTCCAACCCTAAAGTATGCTCAAAAATAAAGACCTACTTTGATAAGGAGGAAGCTGGAATGCAGCGGTATACAGAAAAATTTGTAAATGATATGTTTGTCGGTATACCTCAATGGAATGAACCTATTTAACTCTCACAACGATAATGTGAGTTACCTTTGCCACAATTGATTATGTATATGGTCAAATATTGTCCATTACAGTAAATTACTTTGTACTAAATTTTAGATAATGGTCTTTCATCGGTATCCCATCTGCAGTACGGAATGCTTTTCCGTAATGATAATTTCATAGGTTTTGTTTGGTTCTAACTCCCAATCAATGATAACAGATTTCTTATCTGAAGAATAACGATGTCCTTTTATCAGCGGAAAACCTTCTTTGGAAATCCCCCTAAATGACCGTCCCTGTCCCAATAAGGGCCTGTCGAAATTTATCTTCAGCTCCCTTAAGGTGTTGTTGACATTGGTTTGTCCATCCTGAATTCCCTCAAAAGAAATGATTTTTGGTCTTCTTTCTTCAAAAGCTGCATCTAAAGAAGAAATATCTGCAGCGTAAGATCGATAAGCTTTGGCAAGTACAGGCATATAGCTCTCTAAAGTAGGATATAAGTCTCGCTGACGATCAAAGTGTTCAAGTTCATCAACAAGTTTCTCAATCCAAAGAAATCCCCTATCTAGCTGTCCATTGGTTTCCTTTGAAATCTCTTCGAAGCTGAAATTATGATCTTTTTGATATTTGATAACCGCAGCTCGAACCAATGCCTCGTTCAACATCGTTTGCCAGCTACCGTATGCCTGCCGGTTCATTTTCTCCTTTACAAGGCTATATAATTTTTCGCCGCTGTCTCTAAAAATTGTCGTGTCTTTTTCCAATAAATAATTAACAAAGGAGTGGTTAAACTCGTGAAGTAATGTAGGGAAATAGCTCTGTAAAGGAAATTCAGCCATGCCAAGACTATCCATACTCCATGTCCCCATAATAGCGTAGACTTCCTTAAGACCCTGTGGATTTTTAATGGCTACCCCATAGTTACCGCCGCCATTTCCCAAACCATTCACAATCAAAAACTTTTCGGATGGTTTCTTACCATAGAATTTAGGGTACCAGTCCAATTCAATATGTTCATAAATTGGAAGAAAGCGCTTTTGTACCTCATTGTACAGTGCCTGGTTATCCTGAAAAAATCCTTTGCTATTACTGTCTTTGTAAAACTTCTTTAACAGTGTTGCGAATTGAAGAGCATTAGCTCTACTCCACCTTTTGTCCAGGGTTTCGTTGATATTTTTTTGCTTAAGATTGAACTTATCATCAAGATGTATGGCCATACTCATCACTGCATCGTAGCCTATGCCATTTTCATTTTTAATCTTATTGACAAAAGTGATCAATTCGTGTTCTTTAAAAGGACCATAGTGTTCATTGATTCGATCAACGTAGCGCTTAAAAATAGCTGAGCTATACTCTTGATTGCCAGCAAGTCTAAACACAATACTCAGAAGCTCGATACGCTCATCAACTTTTGGCTTATCCATAATTTCGTTACGCTGCCCATAGGTAAGCATAAATGATAAACTGAATAGGATAATCAATACATATTTAGAAGTTTTTTCGAACATATTGGAAATAGGCTTTACCATCTTTTATTTATTTTGTACTTGAATGGGGATTCCAAATAGTTTGCCAATAAATTTAACACGCTATTTGCCAATACACTACGAACGAATTTCTTTCTTAATACTGACCGTTATTGAACACTAGCCGTTCAATATTGAACAGGCTGCCAGCCATTTTCGATAATCTTATTCATTAATATTAAATTGATCACTTAAGTCTTATAACTGTTTGAAAGCATATTACATTTCTTGTGCAACGTTACCTAAGTTGACAGCTGTTAGAAAAGAATAAATTCTTAAATTAGTTCAAGAATTATTTAGATCTAATTAGTTGAATTTAAAACTGCTTTACACCAATAATATGACCACCCTAAGATTTATATTGCTTGCACTTATATCAGTTGTTTGGTCACTGCCCTCTGCTTCTGCTCAAAACTCCCTTCCTAGAAATCTGAAAGAAACAGCCTCATTCTTAAATCTTAACGTTTCGGATAGCCTAAAAAACGTAATCAAATATAGTGATGAGGTAGAGTTAAGTGAATTAACCGACAATGAACTTGAAAGTGAATTTGAATTGATTGACTCGCTCCTTTCGACTGGAAAATCTCCATTATTTACATATTTAAATAATAAAGGAATCCACAACTTTAAAAAAGATGTGATTTTGGAATACTATAAACAGCTACTCTCAGCAGGTTATGTAAAAGAAGATTCTCTCCTGAAGGCATTCAAACTGAAGGAAAACAAATTGAAAAAGGAAATCAGACAGCGGATGAATGCGGACACAATTGCCGGTATTTATATCCCGAAAAACCTTGACGATTGTTTTGTCCAAATAGACTCGTTCTGGGATGATAGCACCAAAAATAAAATAAGAGAAATGACAGAGTCAGAGTTTATGGCCGGCTCACATTTCGGATTTGGAATGTGGATGAGAAATAATTGGGGCCTCTGGGGAGGTTCAAGGCTCTCCGCATATTTGACTAAACGGGGAATAAGGCATCCTGACGACATGTCTGGCATCATATTAACAAGTTAAGACCGTTGCAAAAGTGTTTGGTTTTTATTTTATTGATATTCAGGTTTTTAATTTGTTTCTTGTTGATTTTCGTTATATTTAAGGTATGGAAAAGACAGAAAAAGTTAGCTTTGTTGATTACATGGTTCAAAGACGGAAAATCAAGCAGGAATTCTTCGATCAGATCAATACATTGGTAAATTGGCGTCCGATTTCAAATATTATCAACAAGCATTACCACAAAGGGGAAAGCAAAATGGGACGCCCTAGTTATTCTGGTCTTGTCCTCTTCAAAATGACACTTCTACAGACCTGGTATGGTCTGAGTGACTACGAAGTAGAAGACCGTATAAACGACAGTATCTCCTTTAGTCGCTTTGTTGGCATCAGTTTGGACGATTCGGTTCCCGATCACAGTGTTATTAGCCGTTTTCGCAGCTCGCTGACAGAAAAGGGTGTTTATGAGAATCTATTCAAGGAGCTGAACAAGCAGTTGAATAAACATAAAATATTGGTAAAACGTGGAGCTATCGTTGATGCCAGTATTGTTGATTCTCCGCTAAAACCAAAAGGCAAAGTTATTTACGAGATCGAAAGTGACCGTAGTGAACATCCTCGCGAAGATTCTGAGCTGGATAAAGAAAATAGTGAACAGTTATTGATCCAACAAGAGAGCCCGGGTGTTGACCATGAAGCTCGTTGGATAAAGAAGGCTGGGAAAACACGTTATGGCTATAAAAAGCATTATGTCACCGATACAGAAGGCC